>JAUIBM010000578.1 GCA_030428345.1 Alphaproteobacteria bacterium
GTATTTCGCCATCGATTTGATGATGAGCCCGGACGGCGAGTGCACCGGCGTCATCGCCTGGAACCTCGACGACGGCACGATCCACCGCTTCAACGCCAAGATGGTGGTGCTGGCGACGGGCGGCTATGGCCGGGCCTATTTCTCGGCGACCAGCGCCCATACCTGCACCGGAGACGGAAACGGCATGGTGGCGCGGGCCGGGCTGGCGCTGCAGGACATGGAATTCGTGCAGTTCCATCCGACCGGCATCTATGGCGCGGGCTGCCTCATCACCGAGGGCGCGCGCGGCGAGGGCGGCTATCTGGTCAATTCCGAGGGCGAGCGCTTCATGGAGCGCTATGCGCCTTCCGCCAAGGACCTTGCCTCGCGCGACGTGGTCTCGCGCTGCATGACGATGGAAATTCGCGAGGGACGC
This sequence comes from Alphaproteobacteria bacterium, assembly GCA_030428345.1. Lineage (GTDB taxonomy): Bacteria > Pseudomonadota > Alphaproteobacteria > Rhizobiales > Rhizobiaceae > BOKV01. The sequence continues at coordinate 416 of JAUIBM010000578.1, forward strand.
GGCGTCGGACCCAAGAAGGATCACATCTTCCTGCACCTGGACCATCTCGATCCGGCGGTGCTGCATGAGCGCCTTCCCGGCATTTCCGAGAGCGCCAAGATCTTCGCCGGGGTCGACGTGACCCGCCAGCCGATTCCTGTCCTGCCGACCGTCCATTACAACATGGGCGGCATCCCGACCAATTATTGGGGCGAGGTGCTGAACCCGGTCGCAGGCGAGCAGGACCGCATCCAGCCCGGCCTGATGGCCGTGGGCGAAGCCGGCTGCGCCTCGGTGCACGGCGCCAATCGCCTGGGCTCCAACTCGCTGATCGACCTCGTGGTGTTCGGCCGCGCCGCCGCCATCCGCGCCGGGCAGACGATCGACCGCAAATCGGCCGTGCCGAGCCCGGACGAGGCGGCCTCGGAAAAGATCCTGGCCCGCTTCGACCGGCTGCGACAGGCCAATGGCGGCACGCCGACCGCCAAGCTGCGCGACGCCATGCAGCGCACCATGCAGGAAGAGGCCGCCGTGTTCCGCACCGGCGAGACCCTGCAGGCCGGCTGCAAGCGGATGGCCGATGTCTGGTCGCAGATGGCCGACATCAAGGTCACCGACCGTTCGATGATCTGGAACTCCGATCTGGTGGAGACGCTGGAGCTGGAAAACCTGATGGCCTGCGCCATGACCACCGTGGTCTCGGCTGAGGCGCGCAAGGAAAGCCGCGGCGCGCATGCGCGCGAGGATTTCCCCAATCGCGACGATGTCGAATGGCGCAAGCACACGCTTTCGAAGATCGCCGAGGACGGCACGGTTACGCTCGACTATCGCGCCGTGCACACCGACCTGATCGCCGAAGGCATCACGCTGGAGAAGATCGCGCCGAAAGCCCGGGTGTACTGATGAAGGACGAAAACAGCACGCTGGCAATCCTGGGAGTCGCCGCCGCGGTGGTGATGTCCGCCCTTTATGGCGACAACGCCTTCGATTATCGCGACGGGCTGCCGGGGCTGCTGCTGGTCGCCATCGTTGCGTCGTGCTGGCATGCGGTTTCGTTCCGTTTCTTCCCCTCCGTCGCCATGTCGATCATGATGGGCGGCGGATTGATGATGATGACCGGCTTTCTGGTGGAGCCGATCGTTGCGGGCGATCACCGCACCGACCTGCTGGCCGGCGTGTGGGGCGTGTGGTCGCTGGTGGTTTACTGTTTCCGCTACACGATCGGACCGAAGGACGCCCAGGGATGAAGTGAGCCTTTCCGGGTGGCTGGCGGCTGAGTGGCCGTTGGGCGGCGGGATGGCGAGCCGGGCGAATCGGGAGTCGCGATGGTTGGCGGTTGCACAAGACGGGCTTCCTCGTGAACGGCCCGGCCGGATATTCCGGAACGCCGCTGGAGAGGAAGCTGGGACTGAAAGACGGGCAGGCGGCGGCGTTCGTGAACCTGCCGCAAAGCCTGGACTGGCTGACGGAGGCCAGGAAGTTTGCAAGCGTCCTGCGGGCGGGCGCCGAAGAGACGGATTTGCCGGGGAGCGGGCTGGACCTGGTTCTCGCCTTCTGCGGCGCGAGAGCGAATCTGGAGCGATGGGCTCCCGCATTGCGAATGAGGATCGCGAGGGATGGCGCGATCTGGATCTGCTGGCCGAAAAAGGCCTCGAAGGTCCCGAGCGATGTGAGCGAGGACGTCGTGCGCGAAATATTCCTGCCCACGGGGCTGGTGGATGTGAAAGTATGTGCGGTCGATGAGGTCTGGTCCGGCCTCAAACTGGTGATCCGCAAGGAATTGAGGTGACGGGCGACCGTCGCACTCCTGGCCGAGGATGTTGGAAACATGGTTGAACTTACGCTCCCCCGAAATTCGAAACTCGTTCCGGGCAAGGTGTGGCCGAAGCCGGAAGGCGCGACCAATCTGCGCGAATACCGCGTCTATCGCTGGAACCCGGATGACGATTCCAACCCGGCGATGGACACCTATTTCGTCGATCTCGACGATTGCGGACCGATGATTCTCGACGGCCTTTTGTGGATCAAGAACAATATCGACCCGACCCTGACGCTGCGCCGCTCCTGCCGCGAGGGCATTTGCGGCTCCTGCGCCATGAATATCGGCGGCATGAACACGCTGGCCTGCACCAAGGGCATGGACGAGATCGACGGTCCGATCAGCGTCTACCCGCTGCCGCACATGCCGGTGGTCAAGGATCTG
>JAUIBM010000025.1 GCA_030428345.1 Alphaproteobacteria bacterium
GTTATGTGATCGAGGGTGATGGCGAGGCCGCTGCGCCCGCCGGCCCGCGCCGCCAGCACATATTCGCGGGTCCAGATCTGGTTTGCCGCCGCGCGCGTCACCCGCGCGAAGATCGGCACATTGATGAAGGCGATCGCGAAGACCGCGTTGGACAGCGACGGCCCGAAGACCGCCGCCAGCATGATGGCGAACAGCAGGGCGGGAAAGGCGAAGGAGAAATCGGCCAGCCGCATGACGGCGTTCTCGACCCACCCGCCCCAGGCGCTGGCGATGAGCCCGAGAACCACGCCGGCCGATCCGCCGAGCAGAACCGACACCAGCGCGATCGCCATGGAATTGCGCGCCCCGGCCATCAATTGCGAGACGACATCGCGGCCCAACTGGTCGGTGCCCAGCCAATGGACGGCGTCCGGGGCGGCGAATTTGTGCGCGACATCGATCGCCGCATAGGGGTGCGGCGTCCATATGAGCGAGACGAGCGCGGCGGCGGCCACGGCCGCGACCAGCGATGCGCCCACGATCAGATTGACGGGGAGGGAGCGTTTCACGCCAATCGCGCCTTCAAGCGTGGGTCGATGAGGACATAGAGAATGTCGACCGCGAAATTGGCGGTGACCACGATGACCGCGAACATCAGCACCAGCGCCTGCACGGTGAACAGGTCGCGATTGCTGATCGCCTGGAAGATCAGCCGTCCGAGCCCGGGTAGGTAGAAGACGTTTTCGATGACGATCGTGCCGGTCACCAGATTGGCGAACTGCATGCCGGCGATGGTGACGATCGGCACCAGCGCATTGGGCAGGATGTGGCGCACGAAGATGCGGCTGCGCGACAATCCGCTCGCCCGCGCCGTCCGCGCGAAATCGAGGCGCATGACCTCCAGCATCGACGAGCGGGTGACCCGGGCCAGCACCGCCCCCTGGACCAGCGCCAGCGACACGGCGGGCAGGATGAGCGAACGCAGCGCGGCCAGCGGCTCGCCCCATCCGGGGAAGCCGCCCGGCGGAAGCCAGCGCAGCTTGACCGCGAACAGCAGCACCAGAAGCATGGAGAGCCAGAAGGCGGGCACCGCAATTCCCAACTGGCTGACCAGCATGACCGCCCAGTCGCCGAAGCGGCGATGATTGGCCGCCGCCAGCACGCCGAGCCCCAGCGCCGTCACGAGGGTCAGGGCCGTTCCGAGCAGGGCCAGGGAAATGGTCAGCGGGAGGCGCTCGGCGATCAGCCCGGAAACCGGCACGCCGAAGGCGTAGCTGACGCCGAAATCGCCATGCGCCAGTCCGGCGATCCAGTGCCAGTATCGCTCCGCCAGCGGGGCGTCGAGGCCGAGTTGGCTGCGCAGGGCGGCCTGGGCATCGGGGGTGGAATCGATCCCCAGGATGACGAGCGCCGGGTCGCCAGGCAGCAGGTTCATCACTGCGAAGACCACGACCGACACGCCCAGCAGGGTGGCGAGGAAGCCGAGCGTGCGTCTGATCAGGAAAAGCGTCATTTCATTCCGACCTGCCCGCGGCGGGCGATGCAATCGATGGCCCGCCGCGATCGGTTATGCTCAGTCGGTCCAGCGAATCTGCTCGAGCGGCTGGAACAGCACCGGCGAGGACTTCCAGAAGCCGCTCAGTTCCTTGCGGACGATGCTGAGCTTGGGCAATTGGAACAGGAAGCCGTGCACGGCGTCTTCGGCAAGCATTTTCTGTCCCTGTTTCAGCAATTCATCGCGCTTGGCCTCATCGGCCTCCGTCTTGATCTGGTTCCACAGGGCGTCGAATGCGGGGTTCTCATAGCCGTAGAAATAGCTCTTGCCGCGCGCGAAATTGCCCATGTCGTTCGGCGAGGTGTGGGCGATGATGGTCATGTCGTAATTGAGTTTCTTGTAGACCTCGGACAGCCAGAAGCCCCATTCGACGTTCTCGACCTTGGCATTGATGCCGATTTCGGCGAGTTCGGCCTGGATGATCTCGGCAGAGCGCGTCGCATAGGGGAAGGGCGGGACCCGCATTGTCATCGTCGCGCCTTCGGCGACGCCTGCTTCCTTGAGCAGTTCCTTCGCCTTGGCCACGTCGTGCGGATACATGCCCGTCAGGTCGACATAGGCTTTGCCGTGCGGCGGGTAGAAGCTGCCGATCGGCGTCGCCTGGCCGTACATGGCGCCGTCGATGATGGCCTTGCGGTCGAGCGCGTAGCTGATCGCCCGGCGCACGCGGATATCGTTGAAGGGCGGGCGCGAATTGTTCATCGCCAGAATGACCTCGCCCTCGGTGCTGCCGACTTCGACCGTGAAGCGCGGATCGGCTTCGAATTGCGGCAGCAGTTCCGGTGCGGGGAAGCCGGGAAAGGCGTCGACCTCGTCCGACATGAGCGCGGCGCTGGCGGCCGCCGGATCGGAGATGAAGCGGAAGGCGATCTTCTCGATCTGGACCTTGTCGGCGTCGCGGTACTGGGCGAACTTCACCAGCTTCAGCCGGTCGCCGCGGGTCCAGCCGTCGAACTTGTAGGGCCCGGTCCCGATCGGGGTGATGTTGTTGTGCTCGGCGCTTTCCGGGTCGATGATCGAAGCGTCGCCCTGCGCCAGGTTGAACAGGAAGAACGCGTCCTTGCGGGTCAGCTTGATCTGGACCGTGTTCGGGTCGATGACGGTGACGCTCTCGATCGGCTCGAATATGCCATTGGACGGGTTGACGCTGTCCTTGCCCATCGCGCGGTCGAATGAGAACTTCACATCGTTCGCGTCGAAGGTGGTGCCGTCGTGGAAGATCGTGCCCTCGACCAGCTTGAAGGTGTAGGTGAGCCCGTCATCCGAAATCGTCCAGCTCTTGGCGAGGTCGGGAAGCACGGATCCGTCCTCTGCGACGGTGGTCAGCGATTCATACACATTGTGGGCCAGCATGCCGTCAATCGAAGCCGTTGCGTCGGCGGTCGGATCGAGCGAGGTCGGCTCCTGCTGAAGTCCGATCGAGATCGCGGTCTTGGCGCAGGCGGGGCCGGCGGCCAAGGCCAGACCGATCGCGAACAGGATGGCTGATGTGGTGGAATTGCGGCGCATGGCGAAAAGCTCCCTGGCGGCTGTAAAGGGGGAACGCGTGCGGCAGGGCGACGGCGTTCCTGAAGCGAGGCAGTTACGGCGCTTCCGTGTCGCCTGCATGACATCGGCGCGCGGGAACCAGCCAATTTCATGCCCGGCACCGGGGCTGATCGGGCGAACCGTAGCGAACGCAGCAATCTGTCGCAGCATGAGTGTCAGACTTCCGCGCGGCGTGCCTTGTCGGCCTTTTCCACTTCCTCGCGATGCGAGGCTGCGCTCTGGACCTCGATGAACAGGCGCTTGACGATGGGGAACCGTTCCTTGATGGCGTCCTCGAGCGCGGCGATCGCCTCCTCGACCTTGCCGGCGGTCAGGTTGTTCTCGAAATCCACCGAAATCGCCAGCAGCACGTCGTTCGGGCCGCGATGCAGGGTGCGCACCTCATTGACGCTGTCGACGGTTGGCGTCGCCTCGATGATGTTGCGGATCGCGGCGATCGTCTCGGGCGCCGCGGCCTCGCCGATCAGCAGCCCCTTGGTTTCGTATGCAAGCATCGCGGCGGTCACCGCCAGGATGACGCCGATCGCGACGGAAGCGACGCCGTCGAGCTGCGGCATGTCCAGCCACTGCGCCCCCGCGATACCTGCGGCGGCGACGATCAGGCCGAGCATGGCGGCCGTGTCCTCGAAGAGTACGGTGAAGACGCTCGGGTCCTTCGAGCGATGCACGGCCTGGATCCAGCCCTGATTGCCCTTGGTTCGCGCGAATTCCCGCAGCGCCACCGTCCAGGCCGCGGATTCGAAAACGAAGGCGAGGCCAAGCACCACATAGTTGATGGTGGGGTTCTCGACCGGGTGCGGTTCGAAGACCTTCTGGACGCCCTCATAGATCGAAATGCCCGATCCGATCGCGAAGATCAGGATGGCGACGACGAAGGCCCAGAAATACAGCTCGGCGCCATATCCGAAGGGGTGGCGGTCGTCGGCGGGTTTTCGCGCCCGATGCATGCCATACAGGAGCAGCCCCTGATTGCCGGTGTCGACCACGGAGTGGATCCCCTCCGAAAGCATGGCGGACGACCCGGTGAGGAAGGCGGCGACGAACTTCGTCGCGGAGATCAGCGCATTGCCCGCAAGGGCCGCGTAGATGACTTTCTTTGAACCGGTTGCCATCAGGTTCTCCAATGCTTGTTCAGGGGAGGGCGCCTGCGCTTCAGGCCGCTTCGATCAGCGCTCTCACCCCATCGGCGACGAACTGAACGGAAAGGGCGGCAAGTAGCACGCCCAGGAGACGGGAAAGGATCGAGCGCACCGTCACGCCCAGATATTTGTCGATGCGTTCGGCAAGCATGAATGCGCCGAGCACCAGCGCCATGACGGCGATCAGGATCGCGATCAGGATGGCGCGTCCGGCGATTCCCGGACCAAAGCCCGTCGACAGCAGGATGACCGCCGAGATCGCGCCGGGGCCGGCGATCAGCGGAATGGCCAGCGGGAAGGCGGCGATGTTGGCGATATGGTCGAGGGTAATCGCGCGTTCTGAGGTTTTCTCGTGGCGCTCGTGCCGCTTCTCGAAGATCATCTCGAAGGCGATGTAGAACAGCAGCAGGCCGCCCGCGACGCGGAATGCCGGCAGGGTGATGCCCAGCAACCCCAGTATGGCGCTGCCGAGCAGCATGAAGCCCACCAGCACGCAAAAGCCGATCGCCGCCGCGCGCAGCCCCACCGATTGGCGCTCGGCCCGTGTCATTCCGGTCGTCAGCGCCAGGAAGAGCGGCGCAAGGCCCGGCGGGTCGATCGTCACCAGCAGCGTCACGAAAGCGTTGATGAGCGCGTCGATTGTTGGCAAGGAACTCTCTCTCCTTTGAAAGGCGCGCCAGCATGCAGCTTCGATTACTCGACCACCTTAGCGATCCGGGCACTGCGGGCAAGCGCAACGAGGACAATCTGTGCCTGGAGGAGGGGCTGTTGGCGGTATTCGACGGAGCGACCGGCATTGGCGATCAACTGGTCTTTCCCGAACACGGGAGCGACGCGGCCTGGCTTGCCGAGTTCGCGGCGCATCGCCTCGCCGGCTGCGAGTCGGACCTTTCCGCCGGCGACATGGTGCGCGAGATCGCCTCCGCCGCGCGCAAGGAAGTCGCGGACCGCACGGATATCGAGGCGCTGCCGCGCTATGCATGGCCGACCTGCGGCTTCGAAATGGCCCGCGTCAGGCAGGGCCGGCTGGAGCTTTCCGGCCTTGGCGATTGCTGCGCCTATCTGCTCGCTCCCTCAGGCGAATTGACCATCCATTGTCCGATTCCCTCGGCCCGCGAGGTCGAGATGGCGGTCGCCCGCGCTTTGCTCGACCGGAGCGGCGGTTTCGGTCCGCAAGGCGGAATCGTGCGCGAGGGCGAGGCTCTGGAGGTGCTGCGGCGGGGACGCTCGCAACACAATACGCCCGGCGGCAAGGTGTGGACCCTTGGATTGGCGCCGCAGGCCGGCGAGCATGTCTCCAGCCTTGATGTCGACGCCCCCGAAGGCAGCCTGCTCCTGTTGATGAGCGACGGATTTGCGGCGCTGACCGAAATGTATCTGCACCATACGGCGGTTGAAATGGTGGCCGCGGCCGCGGATATCGGCCTGGCTCCCCTGCTCAGAGAGCTTCGGCGGATCGAGCAGGTCGACGACCCCTTCGCCGAGCGATTCGCGCGGTTCAAGCGGAGCGACGACGCCACCGCGATTCTGGCCGTGGTCGCCTGAATCGCGCCGAATTGCGTTGGAAAACTGAAATCCGCGGCGAAGCCCTCGTAAAACGCTGAAATAAAAAGAGTTTTTTACGCTGCGCTGCGGCGGTCGATTTGGCTTTCGCCGCCGCATGCCTTATATTGAGCGTTCCAAATAATCTCAAAAAAGACGGCATACCTTGTCAGATCAAACCAACCATCCGGACAAGCCCGGCGGGCCTTCCGACATCAACCCCATTTCGATCATCGACGAAATGAGCCGGTCCTATCTCGATTACGCGATGAGCGTGATCGTGAGCCGCGCATTGCCGGACGCCCGCGACGGGCTGAAGCCGGTGCATCGGCGCATCCTGTACGGGATGGCCGAGCTGGGCATCGACTGGAACAAGAAATACGTCAAATGCGCCCGCGTCACCGGCGACGTGATGGGCAAATACCATCCGCACGGCAATTCCGCGATCTATGACGCGCTGGTGCGCATGGCGCAGGATTGGTCGTTGCGGCTGCCGCTGATCGACGGGCAGGGCAATTTCGGCTCGATCGACGGCGATCCGGCCGCGGCCGAACGCTATACGGAATGCCGCCTTGCCAAGGTCGCGCATGAAATGCTCGACGATCTGGACAAGGACACCGTCGACTTCCGCGAGAACTATGACGGCACCCTGCAGGAGCCTTCGGTCCTGCCGTCGCGCTTTCCCAATCTCCTGGTCAATGGCGCCGGCGGAATCGCGGTCGGCATGGCGACCAACATCCCGCCGCACAATCTGGGCGAGGTGATCGACGGCTGCATCGCGATGATCGACAACCCGGCGATCGGGCTCGATGCGCTGATGGAGATCATTCCCGGGCCCGATTTCCCGACCGGCGGCATCATCCTGGGTCGTGCTGGCATCCGTTCGGCCTTCGAGACCGGGCGCGGCTCGATCATCATGCGCGGCAAGGTCCATACCGAGACCATTCGCGGCGAGCGCGAGGCGATCATCTTCACCGAGGTTCCCTACCAGGTGAACAAGTCGACGATGATCGAGAAGATCGCCGAACTGGTGCGCGACAAGCGGATCGAGGGAATTTCCGACATTCGCGACGAATCCGATCGCGAGGGATACCGCGTCGTCGTCGAATTGAAGCGCGATGCCATGTCCGACGTCGTGCTCAACCAGCTCTATCGCTACACGCCGCTGCAGAGCTCGTTCGGGGCCAACATGGTCGCGCTTTCGGGCGGCAAGCCGGAACAGCTGACGCTGATCGATCTGCTCAAGGCGTTTGTCGGCTTCCGCGAGGAAGTGGTCACCCGGCGCACCAAGTTCCTGCTGAACAAGGCCCGCATCCGCGCCCACGTCTTGGTGGGCCTGGCCATCGCCGTCGCCAATATCGACGAGGTCATCCACCTGATCCGCCATGCGCCGGACCCGGCGACAGCGCGCGAGCAGTTGATGGAGCGCAACTGGCCGGCCAGGGACATCGCGCCCCTGGTCGAACTGATCGACGATCCGCGCCACAAGCTCAACGAGGATGGAACCTACAACCTCTCCGAGGAGCAGGCGAGGGCGATCCTCGACTTGCGCCTGCAGCGCCTGACGGCGCTGGGCCGCGACGAAATCGGCGACGAACTGCACAAGATCGGCGAGGAAATCGCGGAATATCTGGCGATTCTCGCCTCGCGCGAGCGCGTGCTCGACATCGTGCGCAAGGAATTGACCGAGGTCCGCGACGAATTCGGAACGCCGCGCCGCACGGTCATCGCCGATGGCGGCTTCGACGTCGACGACGAGGATCTGATCGCGCGCGAGGACATGGTCGTCACCGTCAGCCATGGCGGCTACATCAAGCGCGTTCCGCTCGACACCTATCGCGCGCAGCGTCGCGGCGGCAAGGGCCGCTCGGGCATGAGCACTCGCGACGAGGATTTCGTGGCGCGGCTGTTCGTGGCCAACACCCACACGCCGGTCCTGTTCTTCTCCTCGCGCGGCATTGTCTACAAGGAGAAGGTCTGGCGCCTGCCGATCGGCGCGCCGCAGGCGCGTGGCAAGGCGCTGATTAACCTGCTGCAGCTTGAGAAGAACGAGCGCATCACCACGATCATGCCGCTGCCCGAGGACGAGGACAGCTGGGCCGATCTGGACGTGATGTTCGCCACGACTCGCGGGACGGTCCGGCGCAACAAGCTGTCCGACTTCGTCCAGGTCAATCGCAACGGCAAGATCGCCATGAAGTTCGAGGAGGAGGGCGACGAGATCCTGGCCGTCGCCACCTGCACCGAGCGCGACGACGTGCTGCTCACCACCGCGCTTGGCCAGTGCATCCGGTTCCCGGTGACGGATGTTCGCGTCTTCGCCAGCCGCAACTCGGTCGGCGTGCGGGGCATATCCATCGGCGAGTCCGACCGCATCATCTCCATGGCGATCCTGGGCCATGTCGGGGCGGATCCGGCCGAACGCGCCGCCTATCTGAAGCGTGCGGCGTCCGAACGCCGCGCCATGAACGGCGAAGAGGAAGACATCGCGCTGACCGGCGAGGAGGTTCCCGCCGATGCGGAGCTTTCCGAAGAGCGCTATCAGCAGCTCAAGGCGGCCGAGCAGTTCGTCCTGACCGTAAGCGAATACGGTTTCGGCAAGCGGTCCTCTTCCTATGATTTCCGCATTTCCGGGCGTGGCGGCAAGGGCATCCGCGCCACCGACATCTCCAAGGTCGCGGAGATCGGCCAGTTGGTCGCCGCCTTCCCGGTCGGCGAAGCCGACCAGATCATGCTGGTCACCGACACCGGGCAGTTGATCCGCGTTCCTGTCGGCGGAATACGCCTCGCCAGCCGTGCGACCCGTGGCGTGACGATCTTCAAGACCGGCGGCGAGCAGAAGGTCGTGTCGGTCGAACTGATCAGCGAGCCGGAGGAAGAAGTGGCGGAGGAGCCGGGCGAAGCTGCGGTCGTGGCCTCCGGCGCTAGTGACGCTTCGCAAGGCGTCGAGAATGAGGGGACATCGGACGCGGGCGCGGTCGATGAGGGCGCCCCGGACGACGGCGCCGAACAGGGATAGGCCGTACCTGAACCTTGGCGGGCGACTGCTGCAATTCGCGCAATTGCCCGCCGACCGGACCCGGCGCATAGTGGGGTCCTGAACGGTTCTGCAGGTTCGCGATGTCTCTTTCCATTCTCCTCGGTTTTGTGCTCGCCTGTTTCGTCATCATCATCGTGCCGGGCCCCACGGTCACGGTGATCATCGCCAATTCGCTGCGTGACGGCGCGCGCGCCGGTCTGACGAACGTCGCCGGCACGCAGGCCGGTCTGGTGCCGATGGTGCTGATCGTCGCCCTCGGCCTCAACACGGTGGTCGAGGTGATGGGGGAGTGGTTCTTCTGGATCAAGCTGGGAGGCGCCGCCTACCTGGTCTGGCTCGGGGTCAAGTTGTGGCTGTCGGATGGCGCGCTGGGGGATCCCGCGCGCATCAAGCGGCCCGGATCCGGCTATTTCTGGCAGGGTTTCATCGTCATCTGGTCGAACCCGAAGGCGCTGCTGTTCTTCGGGGCGTTCCTGCCGCAATTCATCGATCCGGCGGGCAATGCGTTCATGCAGACGCTTCTGCTCGGCGGAATTTTCATGGCGGTCGGCGCGATCTTCGACTCCCTGTACGCGGTCCTTGCGGGCCGGGCGGGGGCTTTGTTGACCCGAGGCCGAATTCGCCTGGTGGAGCGCATCAGCGGGAGCCTGCTGATCTGTGGCGGGCTGTGGATGGCGACCTTGCGGAGGGCGTGAACGCCCTGCCGTCTCCGTCAATGCGGATTGGCGGGGGCTTCGCTCGCGCGCGAGGCGCTTGAGGCCGCTTTAGCGGCGCTCGGAATCGGCGAAGCGTCCCCGGTTCTCCACGCGCATCCTGCGGAACATCTCGGCACGGCCTTCCATGTACATCGAGTAGAAGGCGGCGGCCATCATTGCCGAAGCCATCACGAGTGCGACGATCATTATGGTCATTTTCGTCTCCCTGAGGACGTCTGCGCGATCGCAGAACCGTTGTCCGGATCAGTACCGGCGTTGTTCGTGTTGTAGCGGTCACTGTCGCAACCGACCCTGAACATCATATTAATCCTGCGTTCAGGTTTGGCTGTGACCGAAGGCACACTGCCTGATCCTCAAACGCGCGGGAGCCGATTTGGATGCGCCCGGCTTGCGAGTTTCACGTTGACGTGACAGAACCCGCGAAATGGGAGGGTCCATATGACACGCATTGCCTATTATCCCGGTTCCTTCGATCCCCTGACGAACGGACATCTGGATGTTCTGCGCCAGGCGCTGGCGGTATTCGACGAAGTCGTCGTGGGGATCGGCGTCCATCCGGGCAAGGAACCGATGTTCACCTTCGAGGAACGCTCCGCGCTGATCGCGCAGTCGCTGGAGGCGGCGGGGTACGACAATGGCCGCGTGCGAGTGGAGCGCTTCGGCAATCTGGTGATCCACGCCGCCCGCGACGTGGGAGCGACCGTTCTGGTGCGCGGACTGCGCGACGGCACCGATCTCGACTACGAAATGCAGATGGCGGGCATGAACGGCGCGATGGCGCCGGATATCCATACGATGTTTTTTCCCGCCGGCCCTCAATACCGCGCCATTACCGCCACATTGGTGCGGCAGGTCGCCAAGATGGGGGGCAATGTAGCGCCCTTTGTTCCCGAGATCGTTCTCGCCGCGCTGGCGGCAAAGATCTCCGGCCATTCACAGGATTAATAGATGACCCGAATGCTTGTCGTGCTCGCCGCGCTCATGCTCGCCGCGTGCAACCCGACCTCCCAATCGCCCACCTCGGACAGCGGCGCCAAATCGCCCGCGCCGGCCGCCTCCCAGGCGCCTGATGATGGCAAGGCTGGGGCGACGCCGGCCACCGCCGACGACAACACGGTGATCCTGGAAACCAAGGACGGCCAGATCGTCATCCAGTTGCGTCCCGACCTTGCGCCGCATCATGTTGCGCAGCTCAAGACGCTCATCAAACGCAAGTTCTACGACGGCGTGGTGTTCCATCGGGTGATCGGCGGCTTCATGGCGCAGACCGGCGATCCGACCGGGACCGGAACCGGCGGATCGGACCTGCCGGACATCAAGGCGGAGTTCGGACCCGAGCCCTTCGAGCGCGGCGTCGTCGGCATGGCGCGGAGTTCGGATCCCGACAGCGCCAATTCCCAGTTCTTCATCATGTTCGACGCCGCGCCGTCCCTGAACGGGAAATACACGGTGGTCGGCAAGGTCATCAAGGGCATGGATGTGGTCGACAAGATCAAGAAGGGCGACGCCGCGGCCAACGGGATGGTTGAAAACCCCGACCGGATCGTGAAGATGCGGCTTCAATCCGACGCCGGTTGAACGCACGGAACATTTTGCAAATCGAAAGGAACCGAAGTGGCTGACTATGCCGATCCAGAAAACACGCTGATCATGGAGACGACCAAGGGTACGGTCGTCATCGAATGCCGTCCAGACCTCGCGCCCCAGCATGTGGCCCGCATCAAGGAACTGGCGCGCTCCGGCTTCTACGATGGTGTGGTTTTCCATCGTGTGATTGACGGCTTCATGGCGCAGACCGGCGATCCGACGGGAACCGGCATGGGCGGTTCCGGGCAGAAGCTCAAGGCCGAATTCTCCGACGCGCCGCATGTGCGCGGGGTCTGCTCCATGGCGCGCGCCAACAATCCCGATTCCGGCGACAGCCAGTTCTTCGTCTGCTTCGGCGACGCCCGCTTCCTCGATCGGCAATATACGGTCTGGGGCAAGGTGAGCGAAGGCATGGAGAATGTCGACCAGATCAAGCGCGGCGAACCGGTGCGCGATCCCGATTCCATCGTGTCGATGAAAGTCGCCGCCGACGTCTGAGTTCGTTGTATTGACCAGAAGGGGCGGCGCGTCATGCGCCGCCCTTTTGCTTGGAGCGCTTCATGCGCGTTGACCTGTTCGATTTCGATCTGCCCGAGGAGCGCATCGCGTTGCGCCCTGCCTCCCCGCGCGACGCCGCGCGCCTGATGGTGGTCGAGCCGGGCGGGAAACCCTCGGACAGGCTCGTGCGCGACCTGCCGGACCTGTTGGAGCCGGGCGACGCGCTTGTCTTCAACGACACACGGGTCATTCCGGCGCAGCTCGAGGGCGTGCGCATTCGCGACGGACAATCGGCCGGGATCGGCATCACGCTGCACATGCGGATGTCGGGCCATGAATGGCTGGCCTTTGCGCGCGGCGCCAAGAAGCTCAGGATCGGCGACAGGCTGCAATTCGGTCATGGCGGCGCCACGTGCCTGGTGGGCGCTCTCAATGCCACGGTTCGTGAAAAGGGCGAGGGCGGCGAGGTCGCGCTCGCCTTCGACCTGTCGGACGCGGCGCTCGACGAGGCGCTGGTTGCCGTGGGACAGGTGCCCCTGCCGCCCTATATCGGTCTCAAGCGCCCCACTGACGAGCGCGACCGCGACGACTATCAGACGATCTACGCCCGCGAGGACGGCGCTGTCGCGGCGCCCACGGCCGGCTTGCACTTCACGCCGGAGTTGCTCGACCGTCTGGAGAAACGCGGCGTCGACCGGCATTTCGTCACCTTGCATGTCGGGGCGGGAACGTTTCTTCCGGTCAAGGCGGATGACACGGCGGATCATCGCATGCATTCCGAGCGCGGTACGGTGAGCGCGGCGACGGCCGAGGCGCTCAATGCGGTGCGGGCGCGTGGCGGGCGCATCGTCTGCGTCGGCACGACCTCGCTGCGGCTGCTGGAAAGCGCTTGCGACGAGGGCGGCGTCATCCAGCCATGGCAGGGCGCGACCGACATATTCATCACGCCGGGCTACCGGTTTCGCGCCTGCGATGGCCTGATGACCAATTTCCACCTGCCGAAATCGACCCTGTTCATGCTGGTCTCGGCGTTTTCCGGCCTGCAGACCATGCAGGCCGCCTATGCGCACGCGGTCGCCTCTGGCTATCGCTTCTATTCCTATGGCGACGCCAGCCTGCTATGGCCCCGGAATGACTGACGCTTTTTCCTTCCGCCTGATCGCCACCGATGGGGGTGCCAGGCGCGGCGAGATCGCCATGCCGCGCGGGACGATCCGCACGCCCGCCTTCATGCCGGTGGGAACGGTCGGCACCGTCAAGGCGATGTATATGGACCAGATCCGCGATCTGGGCGCGGACATCATCCTGGGCAACACCTACCACCTGATGCTGCGCCCGGGCGCCGAAAGGGTGGCCCGCCTCGGCGGTCTGCATCATTTCATCGGCTGGGAACGCCCGATGCTCACCGATTCCGGCGGTTTCCAGGTGATGTCGCTGTCGGGCCTGCGCAAGCTGACCGAGGAAGGCGTGACGTTCCAGTCGCATGTCGACGGTTCCAGACATCACATGAGTCCAGAGCGCTCGATAGAGATACAGGGCCTGCTCGGCTCCGACATCCAGATGCAGCTGGACCAG
>JAUIBM010000579.1 GCA_030428345.1 Alphaproteobacteria bacterium
AAGGCTCGGCCTGGGGATCGAATCCTTCGGGCCGGGGGCGATCGCGGTGCGCGAGACCCCTGCCATGCTGGGCGAGATCGACGCCGGCGCGCTCATTCGCGACCTCGCCGACGAGATCGCCGAATGGGACCGTGGCGACGGCCTGCTGGCCCGGCTGGAGGCGGTGGCCGCCACCATGGCGTGCCATGGCTCGGTGCGCTCGGGGCGCATCCTCAAGCCGGAGGAGATGAACGCCCTGCTGCGGCAGATGGAGGCGACGCCCAATTCCGGCCAGTGCAATCACGGCCGCCCGACCTTCATCGAGCTGAAGCTCGCCGATATCGAAAGGCTGTTCGGGCGATAGGGCATGTTCCCGAAAAGTTGGCCGACTTTTCGGATGTGGATATGCATGAAAACAAATCGTTAGAGCTGGTCTCGCGCGTCTGTCTTCGCGAAACCCGCCCCAACGGGCGGTTGACCCGCGCGCGGCAAGTCATATAGAGCCATCGCATTGAACCAGCCAACCATGACGGGACGCACATGAACCGTTTCGAAGGTCCCGGCGCTGGCGAAGCCAGGGTCCGTTATCTAGACGCCGATTTCCAGGTGATCTCGCCCGGCGCCTTCGTGCGTTGCGCGGTCACCGGCCGGGCGATCCCGCTCGACGAGCTCAAATACTGGAGCGTCGAGCGCCAGGAGCCCTATGTCGACGCTGCCGCCTCGCTGAAGCGCTACCGGGAAATGGGCGGGCGCGCGGACTGATTTCCGGCATAGCCCGGTCCGCCGCACGATCCCCCACGCAAAGGCCCTAGTCGTAGCGGCCGGAATGCTCGCGCACCAGGCGCGCCTTGGCGTTGCGCAGGGTCGCCTCGACGATCAGCGTCGCGGCGCGCGGATCGTCGAAGGCAAGACCGATCTCCAGCACCTTCGAGGCGTCGGCGAGTTCGGCCATGGCCCCCTCCTCGCCGGCAAGGCGGGCCATGTCCTTGGCGGTCGTCGCCAGCACCAGATCGCCCGAGCGCGCCTTTTCCAGAAGATCGCCCGCCTCCTCCTCGGAATAGACGTGATGATCGGCGAAAGGCCGCGCCTCGACGATCTCGGCGCCGATTTCGCCCAGCGAGTCGAAGAATTTCGTCGGATCGGCGATCCCGGCATAGGCGAGGCACCGCCGGCCGGCCCAGTCGCCCGGGTCGACGGGCTCGATGCGGGCCAGGAACACCGGCTTGCCATGGCGCGCGGTCTCGCGGATCACCTTGTCGCCGCCCGGCGCCTCGCCGATCACCAGCACGGCGCTGGCGCGCATCAACTGCCGGCCGAGCGGCGCGCGCAGCGGACCGGAGGGAATCACCCAGCCATTGCCGATGCCGCGCTTGGCGTCGACGACCACGAGCGAATAATCCTTGGCGAGCGACGGATTCTGGAAGCCGTCATCCATGATGACGAAATCGCAGCCATTGGCGACCAGCAATTGCGCGCCGCGCGGCCGCTCGGCGCTGATCACCGTGATCGCCTCGCGCGCCAGCAGCAGCGGCTCGTCGCCCACATCGGCGGCATGGTGATGATGCGGGTCGACGACCACCGGTCCCGGCAACCTGCCGCCATGGCCGCGCGAAAGGAAACCGGGATTGAGCCCGCGCGCCTTGGCGGTCCTGGCGAATTCGATTGCGGTGGGCGTCTTGCCGGCGCCGCCGGCGATGAAATTGCCGATGCAGAGCACCGGCACCCCGACGGAGCCGGAGGGGCGACGCCGCATGCGCATGGCGGCTCCCCTGCCCCACACGAACGACAGCGGCGAGAAGAGCCAGGCAAGCGGTCCGGCCGGCTTCCACCAGAAGGGAGGCGCTTCCTCGATGGCCATGCCGCTCAGAACTCCTCGAGGTCGCGCATGACCGTCAGCGGGAAGATATAGGCGTCCAGCACCTCGACCGTGCGGTCGAGCGCGCCGCGCATGGTGTCGAGCACGTCATAGGCGGCAAGCGCCATTTTCTCGCGCTCCAGCGGGTTGAGCAACAGGAATTCGACATTGGCCGCCAGCATCTCCTCGTCGCGCACCAGCCGCGCCGCGCCGGCCGCCAGCAGGTTGCGGTAGGAATCGCGGAAATTGAACACCGCCTTGCCGGAGAGGATGGCCGTGCCGGTCTGCGCCGGCTCCAGCGGGTTCTGCCCGCCGCCGGTGGCCAGGCTCCGCCCCATGAAGGCGACGCTGGCCAGCCGCAGATACATGCCCATCTCGCCGATCGTGTCGCCCAGGAAGATGTCCGTCTCGGGCAGGATCTGGTCGTTGACGCCGCGCCGCGAGACATAGAGGCCCGCATTGCGCGCCAGTTCCGCGACCTCCCTGCCGCGATCGGGATGGCGCGGCACGATGATCGTCAGCAGGTCGGGCAAATGCGGCTTGAGCATGCGGTGGACATTGATCGCCACCGCCTCCTCGCCGGCATGGGTGCTGGCGGCCACCCAGGTCGGGCGGTCGGCGACCTGCAATTGCCAGATCGCCAGTTCCGTCTCGTCGCAGGGCACGCCGCCCGTCTCGACCTTCAGATTGCCCGAGACAGTGACGGGGCGCGCGCCCAAGGCCCGGAAGCGCTCGGCGTCCTCGTCGG
>JAUIBM010000580.1 GCA_030428345.1 Alphaproteobacteria bacterium
CTATTACGCCATCCTCAAGGGCGGCGGCTTTGGCACCGGGGGCACCAATTTCGACGCCAAGCTGCGCCGCCAGTCGCTGGATCCGGAGGACCTGCTGATGGCCCATATCGGCGGCATGGACATCTGCGCGCGCGGGCTGAAGGCCGCCGCCCGAATGATCGAGGACGGAGTGCTGACCGGCTTTGTCGACGAGCGCTATGCCGGCTGGAACGAGGGCGACGCCAAGGCGATGCTCGACGGCACGACCTCGCTGGAGGCAATCGAGGCGCGGGTGCGCGACAGGGACATCAATCCGCAGCCGCGTTCGGGCCGGCAGGAATGGCTGGAGAATGTCGTCAACCGATATGTCTAGGAATAGCCCGATGACACATGCCGGCACTGAGAGGCGTTGATGGCAGGCGACGTCACCCTCTACGGCATTCCCAATTGCGACACGATGAAGAAGGCCCGCGCCTGGCTCGACGCGCATGGCGTCGGCCATTCGTTCCACGATTACAAGAAGCTGGGGATCGACCGGGAGAAGCTCGAAGGCTGGGCGAGTGAGGTGGGCTGGGAGAAGCTGCTCAACCGCGCGGGAACCACCTTCCGCAAGCTGCCGGATGCGGCGCGGCAGAATCTTGGCCACGACCAGGCGATCGCGCTGATGCTGGAGCAGCCCTCGATGATCAAGCGTCCGGTACTGGAGGCTGGCGGGCGGCTCGAGGTTGGCTTCAAGGCCGAGCTCTATCAGGCAATCTTCGCAGGTTGAATTCGGCCCGCCGGTGGGCAATCCTGCCGATTGCTGCATTGCATGATGCTCCCGGGATGGTTATGTTGCGCTGCAGCATATCCGACGCCTTCGAGCCGCGAAGCGGGACCAAGACCATGTCGATCGAACTGGAGCCAGACCCCTCCCATCCGCTTCCCGCGGGCGTGCGCCTGCGCATTCTGGGCAAGGACGATGTCGAATTGCTGGTCGACCACGTGATGGCGCTCGATCCGGAGGGCCGGCGCGACCGCTTCAACAGTGCGACCACGCCAGAATGGGTCTCGGACTACGCCCGGCGTTCGATCCATCCCGGAACGCTGGTCATCGCCGCCGAGTTCGAGGGCAGGGTGATCGGCGTCGCCGAACTGCATCCGCTGCGGCACGATACCGCTGAACTGGCCTTTTCCGTCCTCAAGGACTGGCGCGGCAAGGGGATCGGCGAGACGCTGTTCGCCCTCATCGTGGAGGCTGCGTGGTCGCGCGGGCTGGACGCCATCGAGATCACGACCCATCCCGACAACCAGCGCATGAAGCGTCTGGCGCGCAAGTTCGGAGCCGAACTGAAATTCGACCATGGCGACACCGTGGGCAGGCTGGCGCTCGACGAGATCCGCATGCTGGAAAGCGATGGTTCCCCGCGCCCCTGGGCGCCGCACGCGCCACGCCGGGTCGCCGCTCGCGGCTCTGCCCGGATGTCCTGAAGCTCCGTTCAACGCATCAATTGCGGCCGATAGGTCAGTCGCGGCCGCTGGGCGGGCGCCAGATGCCGGTTCAGCCGCCGGTTCGCGAAGCCGAACAGCGTGATGATGAGCAGTGTCGCCAGAACGAAATAGACCGCGACGATGGGGTAGGGAATGAACGGGTTGAAGGTCTTCTCGGCAAAATAGGATGCATAGTAGAGGGCGTCGCCCTCCTGCCGCCAGGCCGGGAAACCGGAGAAGAACACTAGCGTCGTGGCGTGGAAC
This sequence comes from Alphaproteobacteria bacterium, assembly GCA_030428345.1. Taxonomy (GTDB): domain Bacteria; phylum Pseudomonadota; class Alphaproteobacteria; order Rhizobiales; family Rhizobiaceae; genus BOKV01. The sequence goes on from JAUIBM010000580.1 coordinate 1,714, forward strand.
AGGAAGATCGCCTCATTGGTATAGGACGGCCAGGCTAGGCGAAGCATGGTCGGCCAGACAATGCGCCGGAACCGGGTGAAGCCGCTCATGCCATAGGCTTCCGCCGCTTCGACGTCGCCATGCGGCACCGCCCGCAACGCGCCGTAGAAGATTTCGGCGCTATAGGCTGAGGTGTTGAGGAACAGGACGATGAGGGCGCCCAGCCAGGCCTTGGTCAGCCAGCCCGTGGTGACCGTCAGCGTGGTGAAGCCCAGCGGAATGTCGATGCCGGCCCGCGGCAGCAGCACGAAGGTCTCGTAGGCGAAGAAGAACTGGATGAAGAGCGGCGTGCCGCGGAAGAAGAAGACGAACCAGTCTGCCGGCTTTCGGATCAGCGGATTGGGCGATGTCCGGGCGACGGCGATCGCCGTCGCCATGAAGAAGCCGGTGACCACCGCCAGCGCGGCGAAATAGAGGTTCCAGATGAGCCCGCTGCCGATCAGCACGGCCTGCTCGCACAGCGAGATGTCGGTCTTCGGCAATTGCCGCAGGCCGGCTCCGACGGATCGAAGCGCATAATCGCCGATCGTCTGGACGCAGGCGTTCATGCCGCACCTGCGCCGGGAATGGCGGGAGCCGCCGCGCCGCCGCCGGCGCTGCGGCCGCCGGCGGTCGATTGTCCGCGTGAAACGATCCGCGTCAGGGCGGCGAAGACCCGTTCGCTGAACCAGGTCAGCACCAGGTAGAACACCAGCAGCGCCCCGAAATACCACAGCCGCCAGTCCGGATGGGGATAGTCGAAGAAGCTGGTCTTGGTGCCGCCGAGCTCGCGCGCCCAGTAGACGATGTCCTCGATCCCGAGCAGGAAGAGGAGCGGCGTCGCCT
>JAUIBM010000581.1 GCA_030428345.1 Alphaproteobacteria bacterium
CCGATTCCATCTCGCAACTGCGCGACAAGGGCATTCGGGTTTCGCTGTTCTGCGACCCGGACGCGGACCGCCGGCAACTGGAGGCGGCCAAGGCCAGCGGCGCGGCGCGGGTGGAGCTCTATACCGGACCCTACGGGTCGTGCCATTCGAACCCTCAACGCGCCGAGGATGAGTTGAAGAAGCTCGCGCAAACCGCTGAAACCGCGCGGCAATTGGGTCTCGCGGTCAATGCCGGTCATGACCTGACCGTGGAGAACCTGCCGGCGCTCGCCAAGGCGGTTCCGCATCTGGCCGAGGTATCCATCGGTCATGCATTGATCGCCGACGCGCTGATACACGGCATGGCGGAAACCGTCCGGCGGTTCCGGGCGGCGCTGGCGTAGGGGTCTGCGATCAGTCCTGGTCCGCGCCTTGCTCGGTCGCCTGGCGGGCGATCTTCGGGCGCAGATAGCGGCCCACGATCAACGGCAGGATGAAGCCGACGACCGCCAGCGTCCATAGCCCGATCGACAGCGGCGAGGCGAACAGCGCGCCGATATCGCCGTCTGAAATGGTCATGGCGCGGCGCAGGTTCTTCTCCATCTGGTCGCCCAGCAGCACGCCGAGGATGATCGGCACCATCGGCACGTCCAGCTTGCGCAGCACCCAGCCGAGCAGCGCGGCGATCAGGCCCCAGACGACGTCCGGATTGTTCTGGAACAGCAGCGGACCAGGCGTGATGTTGAGCGCCAGCAGCATGGCGAGCAGCACCGCCGTCGTGCCCGATCCGGGAACGCCGAGCGCCAGCATCGGCACCAGCGCGCCGCCGGCGGCCGCGTTATTGCCGGCTTCCGGCGCGGCGACGCCGCGCGGATCGCCCTGGCCGAAGGTTCCCGACTTGCCGGCGACGCGCTTTTCGAAGGAATAGGCGATGAACGAGCCGAGCGAGGCACCCGCGCCCGGCAGGACGCCGGCAATGAAGCCGAGCACCGTGCCGCGCGCCATGGAGCCGCCGGTCTTCCTCAGCATCGCAGCGGGAGGGGTGATCCGGCCGAGCTTGACCTGCTCGACGGCTTCGTTGCCGCTGCCGCGCCCGCGCTCCTCCAGGAACACAAAGACCTCCGAGAGCGCGAACAAACCGACAATGGCGACGAGGAAATCGATGCCGTCATACAGATGCACCTCGCCGAAGGTGAAGCGCGGCACCCCGGTCTGGCCGTCGACGCCGACCATGGCGATGGCGAGGCCCATGGCGGCGGCGAGCGCCGCCTTGGCCTGGTTGCGGCTGGCGATGCCGCCGAGCGTTGCGAAGGCGAGCGTGAACAGCGCGAAATATTCCGCCGGGCCGAACAGCAGGGCTACCTTCACCAATTGCGGGGCGAGGAACACCAAGCCCCAGGTGGCGAAGAACGAGCCGACGAAAGAGGCGATGCCGGACAGGGCCAGCGCTTCGCCCGCCTGGCCCTTGCGGGCCATCGGATAGCCGTCGAGCGTCGTCATCAGGGCCGGTTCGTCGCCCGGAATGTTGAGCAGGATCGAGGAAATGCGTCCGCCATACATCGCGCCGTAATAGACGCTGGTCAGCAGGATCAGCGCCGGCGTCGCAGGCAGGCCGAGCGAGAAGGCGAGCGGGATGAGGATGGCGACGCCATTGGTCGGGCCGAGGCCGGGCAGGGCGCCGATGATGGTGCCGAGAAAGCAACCGATCAGCGCCAATCCCAGGTTCTGCAGCGTGAAGGCGATCCAGAAACCGTCCGCCAGCGAAGAAAGAGCGCCCATGCCGATATCCCCGTCCTGCCGGTCAGAAGCCCCAGGGGCCGCGCGCCAGCGTCAGTCCCAGAGCCAGGTGAAAAACGATGTAGATGCCGACCGCTATGGCGATGCCGGCGATGACGGCCTGGATTGGCGGCGCGCCCAGCCGCCAGGACAGATAGGCGGCGGCGACCGCCGTCGCCGCGACGAAGCCGGCGACCGGCAGGAATTGCGCATAGGCAACAAGGACGACGATCGCTGCGGCGATCTCGGCAATGCGGCCGATCGCCGGCCAGTGCGGCTCGACATCGGGCCTCAAGGTCACGGCCACGCCCGCCAGAGCGATGACAGCGGCGATCACATAAGGAAATGCCTTGGGACCGAGCGGATCCTGGATGAAGCTTTCCTGGATCAGGTCGGCGCGCCAGGCCATCAGGGCCGCAAGCGCAATGCATGTCAGGCCGAATATCCGGTCGCTAATGCGCTGCATGGCGCCGTTCCCCCCGATTTTATGGAAAGTCCGCGGCGCGCCAGCGCGCGCCACGGACCTGGTGCCGGTGTCGCCCCGGCTACTTGATCAGGCCGATTTCGCGCGACAGCGTCTGGATGTCGGAAACCGAGTCCTTGACGAAGTTCTGGAAAGCCTCGCCGCGCAGATTGAGCGGGGCAAGCCCGTTGGTAGCCATGGTCGCCTTCCATTCCGCGGAATCGTAGACCGCGCCGATCTTTTCGACCCAGAATCCATAGGCGTCGTCCGACATGCCGCCCGGCGCATAGAAACCGCGCCAGTTGGCGCCGACCACGTCGATGCCCTGTTCCTTGGCGGTCGGGAAGTCAGCGAAATCG
>JAUIBM010000582.1 GCA_030428345.1 Alphaproteobacteria bacterium
GCCCCTCCCTGGTCTTCGGCCCGGAGGACGAATTCTTCAACCGGTTCGCCGCCATGGCGCGCCTCTCGCCGGTCCTGCTGCTGATCGGCGGCGGCAAGACCGCGTTTCAGCCGGTCTTCGTCGGCGACCTCGCAGAGGCCGTGGCGCGGGCCGTGGACGGCGAGGCGCGGGGCGGATGCATCTATGAGCTCGGCGGACCCGAAGTGGTGAGCTTCCGCGAATGCATGGAGCTGATCTGCCGCGAGACCGACCGCACGCGCCTGCTGCTGCCCATCCCCTGGTTTGTCGCCAAGGCGATGGCGCGGATCACCGGGTGGCTGCCCGGAGCGCCCATCACCCTCGACCAGGTCCTGCAGCTCCAGAGCGACAATGTCGTCTCGCAGGCCGCGATCGAGGAAAAGCGCACGCTCGAGGGCCTCGGCATCAAGCCGCACAATCTCGCCTCGATCCTGCCGTCCTATCTGGTGCGGTTCCGCCCGCAGGGCCAGTTCCAGCGGCGCGGCGCGGCCTGAGCCGGATTTCGTGACGCCCTTTCTGCCCGACGGCGTTTCGCCGGCCGTCGCGGCGATGCTTGTCGCCGCCAGTTTCGCCACCTCCGGCCTGACCGCCGCCTTCGGCATTGGCGGCGGCGTGGCCCTGCTGACCCTGCTGGGCTATGTCCTGCCCGTTGCGGCGCTGGTGCCGGTGCACGGGGTCACGCAGATGGCCTCCAATGCCGGCCGGATGTTCGTCCAGCGCGCCTTCGTGCGCTGGGACAGGGTCGCGCCGTTCATCGCCGGATCGCTGCTGGGCGCGGCCGTCGGCGCGCCATTCGTCGTGCGGCTGGACGATCCGTGGCTGAAGATCGGGCTCGGATTGTTCATCATCGCCGTGACCTGGATACAATTGCCCGCGCTTTCGCGGGGCGGGCGGGCGACCATGGCGGCCGGCGGGCTCGCCACGACCTTCCTGTCGATGTTCTTTGGCGCATCCGGCCCCTTGACCGCCGCCTTCTTCGCCAAATCCTTCGCCGACCGGCGCAATTACGCCGGATCGCACGCCGCCGCGATGACCTTCCAGCACGGCTTCAAGGTCGTCGCCTTCGCGCTGGCCGGCTTTTCCTTCGCCGACTGGCTGCCGCTCATGGCGGGAATGGCCGCCACCGGCTATCTGGGCACGGTGGTGGGCGCGCGCTTCCTCAATTCCATGCCGGAGGCGCGCTTCCGGCTGGCATTCGCGGTGCTGATGACGCTTCTGGCGCTCGACCTGGTGCGGCGCGGCGTGCTGGCGCTCGCCGGCTAATGGCGGGCTGATGGCAGCCTAGTGGCCGAGCAGCAGGGCGGCAATGCCGGCCGCGCCGACCACGATGCGCCACCATGCGAACAGCGCGAAGCCGTGGCGCGAGACGAAGTCGAGGAAATAGCGGACCACGAAGACGGCGACCACGAAGGCGGCGATGAAGCCGACGCCGATGATGGTGGCGTCGTCGAAGCTGAGCGCGTCGCGATTCTTGTAGAGGTCGTAGACGAAGGCGCCGGCCATGGTGGGCATGGCGAGGAAGAACGAGAACTCGGCCGCCGAGCGCTTGTCGGTGCCCATCAGCAGCGAGCCGACGATCGTCGCGCCCGAGCGCGAGGTGCCCGGCACCAGCGCCAGGCACTGGAACAGGCCGATCTTGAGGCACAACGACAGCGGATAGTCCATCACGTCGGTATAGACCGGCTTGAACGCCATGCGGTCGATCGCCAGCAGGATGACGCCGCCGATGACCAGCATGACGCAGATCAGCATGGGCGATTCGAACAGCACCGTCTTGATGAAGTCATGCAGCGCCACGCCGGCGATGGCGGCCGGCAGGAAGGCGAGCAGGATGCCGAAGACGAATCGCCGCGCCTTCGGGTCGGACGGCAGGGCGAGGGTGAGGTTGATCAGGCGATGGGCGTAGAGCGAGAGAATCGCCAGGATCGCGCCCAGTTGGATCAGCACCTCGAAGGTCTTTCCGGTCGACTTGAAGCCGATGAAATGGCCCAGCAGCAGGATGTGTCCGGTCGAGGAGACCGGCAGGAACTCGGTCAGGCCCTCGACAAGGCCGAGAACGAGGGCGTCAACGATTGTCTGGTCTGCCATGCTGGTGTTTTCCTGCAGGGGCCGAGCCCGGAAAGATGGGGAAGGGTGGCGGAACGCGGGCGCAACAAGTTTGGACAGTCGATTCGGGCGACTGTATAAACCCCTCTCCATGCAATTGCACGCGGCCGAAGCGAGCTCGGCCCGTGCCCGGGAAATGCGAATGCTCAGGCTGTATCACCACCCCATGTCCGCCGGATCGCGCTATGTGCGCCTGTTGCTCGCCGAATACGGCCAGCAGGCTGAATTCACAGAGGAAAGGCCGTGGGAGCGGCGCGCCGATTTCATGCGCATGAACCCCGCCGCGACCCTGCCCGTGCTGATCCAGGGCGAAGGCGACCCGGTATGCGGGGCCGGCGTCGCCGGCGAATATCTCGACGAGACGCTGGGCGCCATGATGCGCGACAAGCGCCTGATGCCGGAAAACTCGCATGCGCGCGCAGAGGTGCGCCGGCTGGTCGACTGGTTTC
>JAUIBM010000583.1 GCA_030428345.1 Alphaproteobacteria bacterium
GGAAACATGAAAGACCATTGTCGCCCCGCGATTGTCTTTGCCTTTGTCGCAACCCACCCTAGGCTAAACCTACCAGTTTCCAGTACGGAGCCGTTATGGCCACCCGCGAAGACATCGAGGAAATGATCGCGCGCACCGCATTGCGTGACCGCGAGGCCTTTGCGGCTCTTTATGATGCCACCAGCGCCAAGTTGCTGGCGCTGACGACAAAAATCCTGCGGCGGCGCGATCTGGGCGATGGAATCGGGTTTCGGGCAGCGCCTGGTGGCGCAGACCACCGCTCTTGCCGGCTTTCGCATCGCCACCATCGACATTTCGGGCATCGAGCAGGTCTCGCGCATCGACGTGCTGACCAAGATCGACCTGGGGGCCGAACGGTCCCTGTTCTCGTTCGATGCCTACAAGGCGCGCAAGGAATTGAAGAAGCTGCCCTGGGTGGCGGAGGCGCGGGTCAGCAAATCCTATCCCGACAAGCTGGTGATCGCGCTGACCGAGCGCAAGCCGTTCGCGGTCTGGCAGAACAATGGCGAATTGTGGCTGATGGAGCGCGACGGCGCCGCCATCGTGCCGTTCGAGGAGCGTTTCGCGTCATTGCCGCATGTGGTCGGCGCGGGCGCCGGGCCGAAAGCGGCCGCATTCGTCGCCATGGTAGGCCGGCAGCCGCAGATCGCGGCCCATGTCGTCGCGTATGTCCTGGTCGGCGATCGCCGCTGGGATCTCCTGCTCGACAATGGCGTCACGGTGATGCTGCCGGAATTTGGTGAGGAGGCCGAATTGGTCGAACTCGCGCGGCTGGAGCGCGAGCAGGCCATCCTTTCGCGCGATGTAACCGAAATCGACATGCGTTTGCCGGATCGCCTGGTGCTGCGCCTCTCGCCCGATGCGGCGGAACGGCGGCGCCAGATCCTTGGCGATACAGGAAAGGGGCGCAATACGTGAGTCTGCTCTCCCATCACGGCATGCTGCCGCACATGAAGCCGCTGTCGATGAAGCGTTCGACGGTGGTTTCGGTTCTCGATATGGGCAGTTCCAAGACGTGCTGCCTGATCGCGCGGCTGGTCCCGCGCGAGGAGAGCCAGGTGCTGCCCGGCCGCACCCATCAGGTGCAGGTGCTCGGCGTCGGCCATCAGCGCTCGCGCGGCATCAAGTCCGGCGTCGTGATCGATCTGGAAGCCGCCGAGCACGCTGTGCGCGCGGCGGTCGACGCGGCCGAGCGCAATGCCGGCGTCACTGTTGAGTCGCTGATCGTCAGCGTTTCCTCGGGCCGCCTGGTTTCCGAGGCCTTCACCGCCGACATCGCGCTGAGCGGGCACAAGGTCGAGGAAGACGACATTGCCCGAGTGCTGCGGGCCGGGGCCGAGCATGCGCTGGCGCCGGAGCGCTCGGTGATGCATTCGATTCCCATCGGCTTCTCGCTGGACGGCGAAAAGGGCGTTAGCGACGCGCGCGGCATGATCGGCGAAAAGCTGGGCGTTTCCATGCACATTGTCACGGCCGAGAACGCGCCGATCCGCAATCTCGAACTGGCGGTCAATCGCGCGCATCTTTCTGTTGAGGCGGCGGTCGCCGCGCCCTACGCCTCTGGCCTCGCCACGCTGGTGGACGACGAGGCCCAGATGGGATGCGCCTGCATCGACATGGGCGGCGGGACGACCACGCTTTCGGTCTTCGTCGAGGGGCGCTTCGTATTCTGTGACGCGATCGCCATTGGCGGCAATCACGTCACCATGGACATTGCGCGCGGGCTGTCGACCCGGCTGGACGACGCCGAGAAGCTGAAGATCTTGCACGGCTCGACGCTCGCCGGCGGCGCGGGCGCGGAAGAATTGCTGTTTGTCCCGCAAATGGGCGAGGACGAGCGCGACCTGCCGAACCAGGTGGCGCGCTCGCAATTGACGCGGATCATTCGGCCGAGGGTCGAGGAGACGCTCGAGATGATCCGCGACCGGCTCAATCGGTCCGGCTTTGCCGGAGCGGTGGGCAAGAGAGTGGTGCTGACAGGCGGCGCCAGCCAGCTCAACGGCATGGCCGAGCTGGCGCGGCGCATTCTGGGACGCAATGTCCGGCTGGGGCGGCCGATGGGCGTTGCGCGCATGCCGGAGGCCGGCAAGGGGTCGGCCTTCGCGACGGCAGCGGGGCTGCTGATCTATCCGCAGATGGCACATCTGGAAAACTTCGCTTCGGGGAGCCTGCGCAGCGCCCCAAGGCGGCGGGCCGGCGCAGGCGGGGCGCTGAACCGGCTCGGTGGATGGATCAGAGAGAGTTTTTGAGTGCGGCGATGACCGATGTCCGAAGGCGGGGCATCAGTCGATAGGTAACTGGTTCCTGCGGGAAGGCGGCGCGCCTCGCCCCCATGGAGCGGCAAATGGAGACGAGGAAATGAGCATCAACCTGCAAAAGCCGGATATCCGTGAGCTGAAGCCCAAGATCACCGTGTTCGGTGTGGGCGGGGGCGGCGGAAACGCGGTAAACAACATGATCAATGGCGGCCTTCAGGGCGTCGAATTCGTGGTCGCGAACACCGATGCGCAAGCGCTCATCATGTCCAAGGCGGAGAGGGTCATCCAGCTCGG
>JAUIBM010000584.1 GCA_030428345.1 Alphaproteobacteria bacterium
CGAAGCTCAGCGCGCCCATCACGAGGCCGGGCACGATCTTGTCGCATACGCCCAGGAACACCGCGGCATCGAACATGTTGTGCGACAGCGAGATGGCGGTCGCCATGGCGATGATGTCGCGCGAGAACAGCGACAGCTCCATGCCGGGCTGGCCCTGGGTCACCCCGTCGCACATCGCCGGCACGCCGCCCGCCACCTGCGCCACGCCGCCCACCTCACGCGCCGCCGCCTTGATGAGGTCGGGAAAATCCTTGTAGGGCTGATGCGCCGACAGCATGTCGTTATAAGCGGTGACGATGGCCAGATTGGGCGCCACGTCGCCCGACAGCGCTTCCTTGTCGCCGGCCCCGCACGCCGCGAAGCCGTGGGCGAGATTGCCGCAGGACAGCACGGCGCGGTGCGGCCCGCGCGAGGCCTGCTCGTCGAGACGCTTCAGATAGGTCTGGCGAGTGGCGGCGCTGCGTTCGATCAGGCGGTTCGTGACATCGGCAATGCGCTTGTCGACATTCATGGCGTGCTCCTTCGGCTGGGCGAAACTCCGTTCCGCCGTGGCATCGGATCGGGCGACGGCTATGGCGCCCAGAAGATGTGGAGCCGATCGCCCGCGCTTCCCAGCACGGCGCGCACCGGCATTTCGGCCTCGGCGCCCGGCAGGCGCGCCGTCTGCAGCGTCGCGAATTTCTCCGCTCCCTCGATATGCAGCGCCAGAAAATGCGATTCCAGCAGGTAGCGCAGGGTCAGCGTCAGGCGCGGTTCGCCGGCGCCGGCCGCGTGCATGGTCACGACATGGTGGCGGCTGTCGCGGTCCAGCGCCTCGGCCAGCCTGTCGCCGCCGGGAAAGAAGGATGCGGTATGGCCGTCATTGCCCATGCCGAGCACGGCGGCGTCGAGCCGGCCGAGCATCGCGATCGCATGGTCCGCGGCGCTCTCGCATTCTTCAAGATCGCTTGCCTCGCCGTCGACGAGCGGCAGGAAGCGGGCGCTGGCCGCGCGGTTCTTCAGAAGCGTGCGCCTGACCAGCCCCGCATTGGAGCGGGCATGGTCCTCGCCGACAAAGCGCTCGTCGACCAGCGTGACGGTGACCTTTTCCCAGTCGAGATCCGCATTGGACAGATGCTCGAAGAACAGGGCGGGCGTCGAGCCGCCGGAAACCGCCAGCCGGGCGCTGCCGCGCGTGGCGATGCCGCCGGCAAGCATCGCGGCGACGCCGGCAGCCAGCGCCTCGGCCAGCTGCTCGCGGTTCTTGTAGCTGTGTCCCGCCGGATCGGCGTCAATGCCCATTGTCTTCCTCGTGCCAGGTTCGCCCGTCCCGTTCCACCAGCGCGATCGCCGCTGAGGGTCCCCAGGTGCCGGCCGTGTATTTCTTGCATTTCACCCCAGCCTGCTCCCATGCAGATATGATCGGGTCGACCCATTTCCAGGCCGCCTCCACCTCATCGCGGCGCATGAACAGCGTCGGATTGCCGCGAATGACGTCGAGCAGCAGCCGTTCATAGGCGTCGGGAGCGCGGATATCGAAGCGTTCGGCGAAGCTCATGTCGAGCGAAACCTGGCGCAGGCGCATGCCGCCGGGGCCGGGATCCTTGATCATGATCATCTGGCTCACCGCCTCGTCCGGCTGCAGGCGCAGCACCAGGCGATTGGCGACCATCCGGCCGGCATCGGTCGGGAAGATGTTGTGCGGCGCCGGCTTGAACTGGATGACGATTTCCGAGTGTTTGGCGGCAAGCCTTTTCCCTGTGCGCAGGTAGAAAGGCACCCCCGACCAGCGCCAGTTATCGAGCTCTGCTTTGATCGCCACAAAGGTTTCGGTGTCACTCTGCCGGCCGAGTGCTTCGGCGTAGCCGGTCACGGCCTTGCCGTCCACCGCACCAGCCTGATACTGCGCGCGTACGGTCGAAGTGTGGGCGTCGTTCTGAGTGATCGGGCGCAGGGCGCGTAAGACCTTCAGTTTCTCGTCACGTACTGCGTCGTCTTCCAGGCTGCTCGGCGCTTCCATGGCAACCAGACAGAGCAGTTGCAGCATGTGGTTCTGTACCATGTCGCGCAGCGCGCCGATGTCGTCGTAGAAATCGATCCGATTTTCCACGCCGAGCTGTTCGGCAACCGTGATCTGTACGTGATCGACCACCTCACGTCGCCACAAGGGTTCGAACAGTGAATTGCCGAAACGAAGCGCCAGAATGTTCTGTACTGTTTCCTTGCCGAGGTAGTGATCGATGCGATAGATCTGATTCTCAGGGAAGCAACGCCCAACCGCGTCATTGATCTCCCGCGCCGTTGGGTAGTCTCTGCCTACGGGCTTTTCGAGGACGATACGCATGTCCCGGCTCATCAAACCCCGCTCCGCAAACCCCTGGGCGATCGGGCCGAACAGGCTCGGCGGTGTCGCCATATAGACGGCGCGGATCTTTTCTTCGTGACCTTCCAGCAGGTCGCGCAGAGCATCCCAGCTCTGCGGCGCCAGTGCGTCTACGTCCACGTAGTGCAGACGGTCAGCGAAGGTTTGCCAGGTATCTCCCGGTGTACCGGCGTTCGCATGCTCTTCGATGGCTTTGTTTACGAGCTGCAC
>JAUIBM010000585.1 GCA_030428345.1 Alphaproteobacteria bacterium
GCCGTGGCGCGCGCCCTGCTGCGCCGCCAGGACCGGTTGTCCCTGTTCGAACTGCGTGAAGCGGACGCCGCTACGCTTGCCCGCCACTTTGCGGGGGATTTCCAGACGCGCGCGACCCGGCTCGACGGCTGGCTCGTCGCGGGTGCGCATCTGCCTCCCAAGGAGAAGCGCGGCCTCGTGCTGATCGACCCGCCCTTCGAGATCGAAGGCGAGTTTTCCCGCATGATCGACGCGCTGGAAAAGGGAGAGCGGCGCTGGCCCGGCGGCATATTCCTGCTTTGGTATCCGCTCAAGCATGCGAACGAGGTTTCCAGCTTCCGCGCTGCGCTCGCCGGATCGCAATTGCGCGATCTGCTCTGCGTCGAACTGGCACTGTCCGCCCCCGGGCCCCAGCCGGGACTGCATGGCTGCGGCATGATCATCAAGAATCCGCCATTCGTCTTGCGCGCCGAGATGGAAGCCGTCCTTCCCGCACTGGTGAAGGCTTTCGCCCGCGACGCGGGTGCCGGCTTCCGGCTGGAAACGCTGAGGCCCGAATAAGTCGCAAGCCTTCGCCTTGACCCTCAAAAGCCTTTCGGCAATGGTTCGCGCACGCTGCAACCAAGGTGTTTCACAATGACTTTGATTCGTTCCGTAAGCGTTGTCGCCGCTGCCTTAGGGGCAGTTTTCAGTTGCATGTCGCCAGCCAGCGCCGATTTCTACGACCATCGCCTGCCAGCGCCATTCCCCGAATGCAGCGCGCCGGCGGTCTATTCGCAGATCGTCGGGCGCTTCAACTGGGCGGAGAACACAACCTTCCATTATGGCGTGGCGATCCAGAGCATCCACGCCGCGCGCGAACGCGGCCAGGTCGCCTTCGGACCCGCCCCCGTCTACCGGCGCTATTGCCGCGCGCAGGCCGTTCTGACCAATGGCCGCCGCCATACCGTCCATTACCGCATCGAGGAAGGAATGGGGCTGGCCGGAACCGGCTGGAAGGTCGAGTTCTGCCTGCCGGGCTATGACCGCTGGCGGGTGAGCGGCGGCGGTTGCCGCGTCTTGCGGCGCTGACGGCAAGCCGCCAGTTCGGGAGATAACCGATGGTATTCCAGGGCGTTCCCAAGATCAGTTCGGCCCGGCATGACCGCAGGAGCGGCGCCGCCGACGATATCGATTTCGAGATCAAGGGCGCCGAAATGCAGTTCGTCGAGATCGAACTCGATCCCGGCGAATCGGCAGTGGCGGAAGCCGGTTCGATGATGTTCAAGGCGCCGCAGATCGAGATGACCTCGGTCTTCGGCGACGGTTCCAGCAAGGCTGGAGGCTTTCTCGACATGCTGGTCGGCGCGGGCAAGCGCCTGATCACCGGTGAAAGCCTGTTCACCACGGTTTTCACCCATACCGGCGAGGGCAAGGCCCGCGTCGGCTTCGCCGCGCCCTATCCGGGCCATATCCTTGCGATCAAGCTCGACGAGATCGGCGGCAGGCTGATCTGCCAGAAGGACGCTTTCCTGTGCGCGGCCAAGGGCGTGTCGCTCGGGATTGCCTTTCAGCGCAAGATCATGACCGGCCTGTTCGGCGGCGAAGGCTTCGTCATGCAGGACCTTTCCGGCGACGGCTGGGTCTTCGTCCATGTCGGCGGCACGACGCTCGAGCGCACCCTGGCGCCCGGCGAGGAACTGCATATCGATACCGGCTGCGTCGCCGCCTACACCTCCGGCATCGATATGGACGTGGTGCGGGCCGGCTCGATCAAGTCGATGATCTTCGGCGGGGAAGGCGTGTTCTTCGCCCGCCTGACGGGACCCGGCAAGGTCTGGATACAGTCCCTGCCCTTCTCGCGGCTTGCCGGCCGCATGCTGGCGGCTGCGCCGCAGCGCGGCGGCAGCAAGGGCGAGGGATCGGTCCTCGGCCCGCTCGGCGGCTTGCTCGACGGCGACAATAACTGAGATTTTCTGCCTGATAGAAAGCAATTGCCTCCCGGTTGGCGCCAGGATCGCTGGCTTCCGGGCAGCGTTTTCATTGGATTTTACTCAAACGAAAAAAGTTGTCGTGACGCGCTCGAAAGCGCGACATTGCCGCGCGGAGCCGCATGCGTTAATTTTTCTTCGGAAATCGACTCATCCAAGCGTCGGTCTCCCAAGAAAAATTCGGTTCAGTTCCTCTCTACCTGACCGGCACGAATGACATTGGGAAAGGAAATTCTTGTGAGAAGATCAATACTGCTTATTTTTGCTTGTGCGACTTCAATATTCAACCCGGCGCTGGCGCAGGCGGAAACACCCGATCTGGTCGGCCTGTGGGAGTGCGGCGGCACCGACACGGTTTTCAGGCAGGGTCAGTGGGCAACCACCAAGAACACGGTTATCGAGATATCCGAACAACGCGGGTATCTGTTTACGGGGTTCAACCGCTGGGAACTGCCCTCAGAATCCGAAGCGAGCGGTCACTATGACGGCAAGCTGGCTCCGGGCGCCGCTGTGGCCTTTCTGGGCGCGATCGATCCGTCCGACAATTCGCTGACGATGGTTTCTCACGTCGACACGCACCGCTACAAGGGCGAGCTTCTGGGCGACAACACCATGCGGCTG
>JAUIBM010000026.1 GCA_030428345.1 Alphaproteobacteria bacterium
AGGTCGCGCGGCTGCATCTGGATCGGATCGGTGTCAAGCTCTCGACGCTCAGCTCCGAGCAGGCGGCCTATATCGGCGTCCAGCCCGCCGGCCCCTACAAGCCGGAGCATTACCGGTATTAGTTTGTTAACCATTTCTGGGGATTGTGGGGCCGTCGGATTGACTTTTCCGGCGGCCTTTATTTTTGGCCGCTCAAGCCTTCCGGGGGAATCCGCTTTTCGATACTCTTTCCACGAATCGCGTGAAGCCTCCTGCCGGCAAATCCGGACGAGAAGAGGTTTTGGTTCCGGCCGGGCGGCGGCAGGGACAATGCGTGCGGAAAGGGTCGTTTTCCTTGCGATCCTGTCCGAATTGGGGAAATGCGGCTGGTCCAATGGGCCAGGCGTGCTGGGTTCGAGCGGCGAGAGGACCGAAACATGCCAGGGCAAGCGCCCGATCGGGGGTCGACGGTCATCCGTGCGGCGACACAGGAACCGGGAACAATCAGCGCCGGGCGAAAGATGTGGCGAAAGGCGCTGCTTCTTGGCTCGTCCGCGCTGTCTGGCGGCCTCCTGGTGGCCGGCGCGGCCCTCGCGGCGTCGCAGATCGCATCGGTAGCCGATTCGCCTGTAACAACAGCCGCCGTGGGCGGCGGGCTGTTCAACGGCACGGAAGTCGTCATGCTCGCCGTCTTCGGCGGGGCCATGAGCTTCGCCATTCTTTCCGCGTCATGGCTGATCCGCGAGCGCAGCCGCGTCGTCGGCGAAAGCGAGGCCCTGAAGCGGCGGCTCGCCGATTTGCGCGCCACCCATGAACGCATGGAGGCGCTGGTCAATGTCGGCGACCAGCGAATCGTGGTCTGGAAGGGCGCGGATGAACGTCCGGCGCTGCTGGGATCGCTGTCGAAGGCGAGCGGGGCGCCGGCCGATCGGGCGGAGTTCCTGGCCTTCGGGCGCTGGCTCACCCCCGATTCGGCCATCAGCTTCGAAGGCGCGGTGAAACGGTTGCGGACGCGGGCGGAAGCTTTCGATCTTCCGCTGGTCACGCGCAACGGCGTGGTGGAGGCGCAGGGGCGCACCTCGGGCGGCCACGCATTCGTGCGCTTCATCGAGCTTACCGGCGAGCGCTCGACTCTGGCCCGGCTGGAGGCCGAGCATGCGCGCCTGCTGGCGACGTTCGATTCGATCCAGTCCCTGTTCGAGCGGCTGTCGATGCCCGTCTGGCTGCGCGACATCGCCGGCGAACTATTCTGGGCCAATTCCGCCTATGCCCGGGCCGTCGATTGCGAGAGCGGCGAGCGGGCGGTCTCCGAGCGGATGCAATTGCTCGATTCGGCCGAGCGCAACGAGGTGGCCCGCCGCCAGCGCGAGGGCGGGGTGTTTTGCGGGACCTTGCCGGCAACGGTCGCGGGCGACCGGCGCACGCTCGACGTCACCGAGGTGCGCAGCCATGCCGGCTATGCCGGGATCGCGGTTGACCGCACCGAGCTGGAAAAGCTCAGCGCCAGGCTGAAGCACATCCAGATGACGCATGCCCAGACGCTGGATCACCTGCCCACCGCCGTCGCGATGTTCGACGAGCGACAGCAGCTGCAGTTTTCCAACGCCAGCTTCCAGAAGCTGTTCGCGCTCGGATCTTCCTTCCTGGAATCCCAGCCCACCAACGCGCAATTGCTCGACGCGCTGCGCGCCGCCGGCAAGCTGCCGGAGAGTCCGGATTGGCGAAAATGGCGCGAAGCGCAGCTGGAAATCTATTCCGCGCTCGACGCGCGCGAGGATCACTGGCGCCTGCCGGACGGGCGCACGCTGCGCGTCGTCGTCAATCCGCACAGCCATGGCGGCGCCACCTGGCTGTTCGACAATGTGACCGAGCAGCTTGAGCTCAAGACCAATTACAACGCGCTGATGCGCATTCAGGGCGAGACGCTGGAGAATCTCAGCGAGGCGGTGGCGGTGTTCGGATCGGATGGCCGGCTGCGGCTGTGCAATCCGGCCTTCGGCAATATCTGGGGCGCGGAGCCGGGCGCCTACAATACCGGCGCGCACATTTCCGCGCTCTCGCAGCAATTCCGTGACCGGCTTGCCGACGCCGCGCAATGGGATCCGATCGGCGAGGCGGTGACCGGCTTCGACGACGAGCGCGGCGACAAGTCCGGCAGGCTGGAAACGGTCGACGGCAAGGTGATCGACTATGCGCTGGTTCGCCTTCCCGAAGGCCAGACCATGCTGGCCCTGGTCGACATGACGGCGGCGGTCAATGTCGAGCGCGCGCTCAAGGAGCGCAACGAGGCGCTGGAACAGGCCGATCATCTCAAGAACCGGTTCCTGCAGCATGTCTCGATCGAATTGCGCGCGCCGCTGACGTCGATCTCCGGCTTCTCGGAACTGCTGGCGACGCCGAATATCGGCAAGCTCAATCCCACCCAGGCCGATTATGTCGGCTATATCTTCTCCGCTTCGCAGACCCTGAAAGCAATCATCGACGACCTGCTCGACCTGGCGACGGTCGACGCCGGGGCGATGACGCTCGATCTGGAGCGCATCGAATTGTCCGCACTGCTCGAGGAATGCCTCGCCGATCTTGCCGAGCCGGTCGCCCGGCACGGCCTGAAGGTGGCCGTCAAGCTGGCGCCACAGGCGGGACAGGTCACCGCCGACCGCCAACGCCTGAAGCAGATCCTCTCCAACCTGCTCTCCAACGCCGTCACCTTCTCGCCGGATGGCGGGGCGGTGCGCATCGAATCCTTGCTCAAGGACGGCCTTGTCGAGATCGCGATCTCGGACGAGGGGCCGGGCGTGCCCGAGCAGTTCCGGGAAACGATCTTCGGCAGGTTCGAGAGCCGCTCCAATGGCGACCGCAGGCGCGGTGCGGGACTGGGCCTTTCCATCGTCAAGAGCTTCGTCGAACTGCATGGCGGCACGGTTCGTGCCGAGGCGGCGACCGATCGCGGCGCGCGCTTCGTCTGCAGCTTCCCCCAGTCGCCTCGCCTCTCGCGGCAGGCCGCGTGAGGCCGCTTCATGACGCTGGAGCCGGTTCACCTGAGCGATGAGGCGGCGACGGCGCGCCTGGGCGCCGATATCGCCATGGCGCTGGCCCCGGGCGATCTTGTCTGCCTTTCGGGCGAGATCGGCGCGGGAAAATCGACGCTTGCGCGCGCCCTGATCCGTCACCTGGCGCGCGATGATGAGCTGGAGGTTCCCAGCCCGACCTTCACCCTGTGCCAGCGATACGAACTGACGCCGGCGATCTCGCATTTCGATCTCTACCGCCTTTCCGCCCCCGAGGAGATGGAGGAGCTGGGTTTCGATGAAGCGCTATCCTCCGGCGCGGTGCTGGTGGAATGGCCCGAGCGCGCCGGCGACGCCCTGCCGCAGGCCGGCTTGACGATCCGCCTCGACAGCGGGCCGGATGGCGGGCGCGTCGCGCATTTTACCGGCGGAGACGAAGGGGCGGGCTCGCTTGCCGCGCGCCTTGCGCGAAGCCTGGCGCTGCGCGACTTTCTGGATGCGCATTGGGACGCCGCCGCCGAACGCCGCTTCCTGCAGGGCGACGCCTCCGCCCGGCGCTACGAGACGGCGCATCTGGGAGACGAGACGCGCATCGTCATGGATTCGCCCCGCCGCCCGGACGGGCCGGTGCTCCGGGACGGAAAGCCCTACAGCCGGATCGCCCATCTCGCCGAGGATGTCGTGCCGTTCCTGGCGGTTGCCGAGACTCTGCGCTCGGCCGGATTCGCCGCGCCGCGGATCTTTTCCCGCTCGGTCGCGAACGGTTTCCTCCTGACCGAGCATCTGGGGACCGGACGCATGGTCGGGGAGGATGGCCGCCCGATCCCCGAGCGCTACGAAGCCGCCGCGCGGCTTCTCGCCGGCTTTCACAGGCATGACTGGCCCCGAAAGATCCCGACCGCGGGCGACGGCGACGAAACGCTCTGGCATGTCGTGCCGAACTATGACGACGTGGCCCTGACGATCGAGACCAGCCTGCTGGCCGACTGGTACGCGCCGCGCACGCTCGACCGCCCGCTGGCCGAAGGCGAGCGAGCCGAATTCGACGCGGTCTGGGCCGAATTGATCGCGCGGATCGAGGGGTCGATGCCCACGCTGGTGATGCGCGACTATCATTCGCCGAACATCATCTGGCGCGGCGACAGGGATTTTCCCGAAAGACTGGGCCTGATCGACTTCCAGGATGCGGTCATCGGCCCGCAAGCCTATGATCTGGCTTCGCTCGCCCAGGACGCGCGCGTCGACATTCCGCAGTCGCTGGAACGCGCGCTTGTGAAGGCCTATCTGGACGAGAGGCGGGCCGAGACGCAGTTCGACGAGGCGGCCTTCCTGCGCGACTACGCCATTCTGGCGGCGCAGCGCGCGAGCAAGATCATGGGGATTTTCGTTCGACTGGACGAGCGCGACGGCAAGCCAGCCTATCTGGCGCACCTGCCGCGCATGCGGGACTATCTGGGCCGCTGCCTCCGCCATCCGGCCCTGGCGCGCTACCGCCTCTGGTGCGAGGCGACGATCGGGATTGCAGCGGCGGACGAACAGGCTGTCATAGGCCCGTAATGCGGGCCGACTATTTGCAGGAAGATTTGACGCAGGAAATCCGCCCGAACATGGCCAACGTCTTGAAGACCATACGATTCAACGAAGCGCCGGCCTGGATGCCGTCTAGCGCCATGGTGCTGGCGGCAGGGCTCGGTACGCGGATGATGCCGATCACCGCCACCATGCCCAAGGCGCTGGTGCGCGTGCATGGCAAGGCGCTCATCGATCATGCGCTCGACGCCCTCAAGCGCGCCGGCGTTGGCAAGGCCGTCGTCAATGTGCATCACTGCGCCGACCAGATGGAGCAGCATCTGGCGGGCCGCACCGCACCGCAGATCGCGATCTCCAACGAGCGCGAGCGCTTGCTCGATTCGGGCGGCGGCGTTGTGCGGGCGCTGCCCCTGCTGGGCGACGGACCGTTCTTCGTGCTCAATGCCGATACGTTCTGGATCGAGGGATACCGGCCCAATCTGGTGCGCATGGCCGAGCATTGGGACGGCGAGCGCATGGATGTTCTGCTGCTGCTGTCGGCCATGACTAGTTCAGTCGGCTATCGCGGCGCCGGCGACTTCAACATGGGCGCCGACGGCAGGCTGATCCGTCGTAGCGAACGCCATGTGGCGCCCTTCGCCTATGCGGGCGCGGCCATTTTCGACCCGGCCATGTTCGCCGACCCGCCCGGTGAGGTCTTTTCGCTCAATGCATTGTTCGACCGGGCCCTTGAACGCGAGCGGCTGTTCGGGATACGCCTTGACGGGCTATGGTTGCATGTCGGCACGCCCGAGGCGATCGGCGAAGCGGAAGAGGCCATCGCCCGCAGCGCCGCCTGATCTCCGCGATCCGTCGGCCAGAAGGACCCGGATCGCATGGCCGAACCAGCCACTCCAGAACTCGGCGGCGCATTCCAACCGGAATTGCCGAAATCCGGCGGGGCGTCCGGCGGCCCGCGCGGTAGGGTGTTCTCGATCCCGCCCGGCGCTCCCTTCCTCACCCTGCTGGCTAGTGCCCTGGTCGACGGCCGCCTGATCGAGGGGTTCAGACCGCTCGACGATCCGCTTCTCCTGCCCAGCGCCACCATCTATCTGCCGACACGCCGCGCCGCGCGCGCACTATCGGCCGAGATCATCGACGCCATGGGCGGGCGGGCGGCGCTGCTGCCGACCATCCGCACGCTGGGCGACAGCGATGACGACGAATTCGAGCTCGGCGTAGCCGGACAATCGCCCGCCGACATGGCGCTGCCGATCGGCCGGCTTGACCGGCGCCTGCACCTAGCGGTGCTCGTTCGGGGGTGGACCAACGCCATGGCGGCGGCAACCCGGCAGCTCTATGGCGACGAGGACATCGCGATCCCTTCATCGGCCGCCGAGGCGGTGCGCATGGCCGGGGATCTGGCGCGCCTGCTCGACGCAATGGAGACTGAGGAAATACCCTGGGATTCGCTGCCGGCGCTGGCCGGCGAGAGCGCGCCGGACGGGCGTGGCGAACGCTGGGCCGAATGGTGGAATCTGACGCTGCACTTCCTCACCATCGTGACCCGACACTGGCCCGATTTTCTCGCAGACAAGGGACGTCCCGACCCTTCGCAGCATCGCCGCATGCTGCTCGACGCGCGCACCCGGCAATTGACGCTTCATGGCGGCGACGGACCGGTGATCGCCGCCGGGTCGACCGGCTCGATCCCGGCCACGGCGCGTCTGATCGCCGCCATTGCCGGCCGGCCCGACGGTGCGGTGATCCTGCCCGGCATGGACCGCGACCTGGACCCCGGCGTCTGGGCTTGCCTGGGCGAACCCGATTCGGCCGATGCCGACATGGCGCTCTGCACCCATCCGCAATACGGCCTCGCGCGGCTTTTGCGCGCGATCGGCGTCGAACGCGCCGATGTGGTTGAACTAGGCGCGCGCGAGGCCGGGCATTCGGCGCTGGAGGCGCGCATGCGGCTGGTTGCCCGCGCCCTGCTTCCGGCGCGCGCAACGCTTGCCTGGGCCGACGCGCCGCGCGACTCCGCTCCCCAAGCTTGCGAGGGCCTTACGTTGGTCGAAGCGCCGGGCGAGCGCATGGAGGCGCTGGCCATCGCCGTCGCCCTGCGCGAAACGCTGGAAACGCCGGGGCGCACCGCAGCATTGGTGACGCCCGACAGGGCCCTGGCGCGGCGCGTCTGCGCCGAAATCAGGCGCTTCGGCATCGCACTGGACGATTCGGCCGGCACGCCACTGCGCAATACAACCCCGGCGCAGGCCGTGCGCCTGCTGCTCGCCGTCTGCGCCGGCCCCGCCGATCCGGTGGCGCTCGCCGCGCTCGTCAAGCATCCCCTGTTTGCCGGCGCGGCGGCTGAAGGCCCGGCGCGCATCGCCCGCCTGTTCGAACTGGCAGTGCTGCGCGGTGCGGTCATAACCCCGGCGGTCGGGTTCCTGGGGGACGCGGTAGAGGCCGCTCGAACGAATGGCGATCCCTTCGCGCCGGCGGAAGTCAAGGCGATGAGCGGCGAGGACTGGGAGGCGCTTGCAGGACTCGCCGGGCGCTTCGACGCCGGCTGCGCCCCGCTGCGAGCGTTGCGCGAGGCAGGCGGTCGCGTCGGCCTCGACGTCGCCATGGCCGCGCTGCGCCTATCGCTGGAGCGCACCCTTGGCGCGGCGGGGAACGATGCGCTCGCCCGCCATCCCGGCGGACGTCAATTGCAGGCGCTGTTCGACGAATTCTGCGCCGCCGGGTCGGCCGGGTTCGATCTGGCCTCCGATGAATTGCCGCAGGTTTTCGACGCGCTGATCGCGGAGGAGACGGTGCGCGACGCGCGTGCGCATCATCCCCGGCTGGCGATATACGGACCGCTCGAGGCGCGCCTGCAGCGCGCCGACCTTATCGTGCTGGCGGGCCTCAACGAAGGCGCATGGCCGGGCCTCGCCCGCAACGACCCCTTCCTGAACCGGCCGATGCGCGCCGAGATCGGTCTTTCGCTGCCGGAGCGGCGCATCGGACAGGCCGCGCATGACTTCCAGCAATTGAGCGGCCACGAGGAGGTCGTCTACACCCGCTCGCTGAAGGCCGACAACGCGCCGACGGTCGCCTCGCGCTGGCTGCAGCGTCTGGCGGTGGTCGCCGGGGAGGGGGCTGCCGGCCAGATGCGGGCGCGGGGTGACCGGCTCCTGGCGCTCGCCGATATGCTGGATCGCCCGGCCGGCGCGCCCGCCGGCCGGATTGCACGGCCCAATCCCGCGCCGCCGATCGACCTGCGTCCCACCGGGCTGTCGATCACCGAGATCGAGACCTGGATCCGCGATCCCTACGCCATTCACGCCCGCCACGTGCTCGGCCTTTCGCCGCTGCCGCCGCTGGAGCGCGACGCCGACCCGCTGCTCAAGGGTCAGATCTATCATGAAATCCTGTCGCACTTCGTTATCGCCCGGCCGAGGGGCGCACTCGATCCGGATGGCGAGATGGAGCGGATGATGGCCATCGCCGGCGACGTCTTCGCCCGCAACAACGTGCCGTTGGAGGTGGCGGCGACCTGGCTGCCGCGCTTTCGCGCCATTTCGCGCCTGTTCATCGAATGGGAGGGCGAAAGGCAGGAGCAGATCGCACGCAGCCTTACCGAGATTTCCGGGAAGATGGCGGTCGGCGACACCGGCTTCACCCTGCGCGGGCGCGCCGACCGCATCGACATGCTTCACGACGGGACCCTTGCGGTGCTGGACTACAAGACCGGCCTCAAGCCCTCGAAGAAGCAGGCGCGCACCCTCTCGCCGCAACTGGCGCTGGAAGCGATGATGGCCCGGTCCGGCGCATTCGATCCGCTCCCCGCCGGACACGAGGCGAGCGACCTTGCCTATGTGCGGCTGCGGCCCGCCGATTCGCTGGTGGTCGACCGCATCTGCGAAGGCAGGGACGCGCCGGAACCGCGCGCCCTGATCGACGCGGCCTGGGAGCAGTTGACCGCGCTGGTGCTTGCCTATCGCGATCCGGCGCAAGGCTATGTCTCGCGCTACGCGCCGGCCTATGAGGGCGATCTTTCGGGCGATTACGACCATCTGGCGCGGGTGCGCGAATGGGCTACCGGCGACGGCGAGGGCGGCGATGAGTGAAGCGCTGCAGATCCCCGACGAGGTTCGCCTCGCCCAAGCGCGGGCCACCGATCCGCGAAGCTCCGCATGGGTCTCGGCCAATGCCGGCTCGGGCAAGACCTTCGTGCTGGCGCGCAGGGTGATCCGCCTGCTGCTCGACGGCGCGGCGCCCGCCAAGATTCTCTGCCTCACCTTCACCAAGGCGGCGGCGGCGGAAATGTCGAACCGCGTCTTCGCCATCCTGGGCGCATGGGCGGCCATGCCGGACGCGGCGCTGAAGCGCGAACTTGCCGAGATACTCGGCAGGGCGCCCGGGGCGGGAGAATTCGCGCGGGCGCGCACCCTGTTCGCCCTGTCGCTGGACACGCCAGGTGGGCTGAAGATCCAGACCATCCATGCCTTCTGCGAGGCCTTGCTGCACCAGTTCCCGCTGGAAGCGAATGTCTCGGGGCACTTCCAGGTGGTCGAGGATGGCCAGCAGGGCGAACTGGTCGACGAGGCGCGCCGCCGCGTCGTCCTCGAGATCGAGACCGGCGCGAGCGACAATCCGCAACGCCTGCGGCGCCTGCGCAGCGCCTTCCGCAAGCTGATCGACCTCGCATCCGACGCGGCGATCGATGCGGCGCTGAAGGAAGTCATCGCCCGGCGCGAGGCGTTCCTGCGCTGGGCCGAGGGCGATGTCGCCGGCGCGATGGCCCCGCTTTGGGCCGAGGCCGGCATCGACCCGTCCGCCGACGAGGCGGCGACAATCGCGGCCGGTCTGGGCGATACGAGCTTCGGCGATGGCGAATTGCTCGAAATCGCCGCGATCGCCGAGGCAACCGGCCAGAAAGGCAATCTGGCCTTCGCAGCCCGCGCCCGCGCCTTTGTCGCGGCCGAGGATATCGTCTCCCGGCACCAGCTGCGGCGCGCGCTCTTCCTTACCGACAAGGGCGAGCCGCGCAAGGCGCCGCTGACCAAGGCGGCAACCGCTTCTCGCCCGGGCCTGGCGGAGGCGCTGGCGGAGGAGGGCGAGCGCGTCCTCGCCGCCACGCGCCGTTGCGAGGCCTGGCGGGTGCTGACCGGCTCGCAGGCGCTGTTCGAGATCGGCGAAGCCATCCTGGAGCGCTACCGCTCGATCAAGCGGCGGCTGGGGCTTGCCGATTTCGACGACCTGATCGCCGCCGCCGGCAATCTGCTGACCCGCTCGGATGTGCGCCGCTGGGTCCAGTACAAGCTGGATCGCGGCATCGACCATGTGCTCATCGACGAGGCGCAGGACACCAGCCCCCGGCAATGGGAGATCGTCAATGCGATCGTCGAGGATTTTCATTCCGGCGAGGGCGCATCGGCGCGGGTTCGGACCGTGTTTGCAGTCGGCGACGAGAAACAGTCGATCTATTCCTTCCAGGGGGCCGATCCGCGAAAATTCTCGCAGGAGGCGCTGGCCCTGGAGCGGCGCGCCGGCGCGGCCGAACTTCCGTTCCGGCGTGTGGCGCTCAATCTGTCGTTCCGCTCCGCCCCGGACGTGCTCGACGCGGTCGACATGGTTTTCGAGGATCCGGAGAATTTCCGCGGCTTGAGCGCCACGGAGGAAAGGACGGTGCATCAGGCGGTCCGGCAATCCGATCCCGGCGAAGTGTGGATCTGGCCGCTCTTCGCCAAGCAATCGGCCGAGGAAAAGACCGAATGGATCGCGCCGCTCGATTCCCATACGGCGCAGCATCCCGCCGAAAGGCTGGCCGAGCGGATCGCGACCACGATTGCCGGCTGGATCGCGCGCGACGAGAAGCTGCCGGGCCGCGACCGGCCGATCCGGGCCGGTGACGTGCTGGTGCTGGTAAGGCGGCGCGACGCCTTTTCGACAGCTATCATCCGCCGGCTGAAGGAGAAGGGAGTCCCGATCGCCGGCGCGGACCGGCTGAACCTGACCGAGCATATCGTCTCGGAGGATCTGATCGCGCTCGGGCGGGTCATGCTGATGCCTGAGGATGACCTGTCGCTCGCCGGCGTGCTCAAGAGCCCGCTCTTCGGTCTGGACGACGACGACCTGATCGCGATGGCGGCGGGCCGGCAGGGCGAGGCGCTCTTCGACCATCTGGCCCTGATCGCCGGCGATGAGACGAACCCGATGTCGGACCGCGCCGGCGAGATCCACGCCCGGCTGGTGCGGTTGCGGACGCTTGCGGCCGCCTGCCCGCCCTTCGAATTCTATGCCGAGGTGCTGGGCCGACAGGGCGGCCGACGGCAGTTCCTTTCGCGCCTCGGCACCGAGGCGGCGGATGTTCTGGACGCATTTTCCCAGGCGGCGATGGGCCACGAGCGCGCCGGGCTTGGCGGGCTTGAGGATTTCATCGCCTCGCTGACCCGGGCCTCCCCGGCGATCAAGCGCGAGATCGACATGAAGGTCGACGAGGTTCGCGTGATCACGGTGCATTCTGCCAAGGGGCTGGAAGCGCCGATCGTCTTCCTGGTCGATCCGTGCACGCCGGCCTTCGTGCGCAGCCACAGCCCGGCGGTAATCGAGGTGGAGGCCGGCGGATCCGGTCGCGCCTTCGTTTGGGCGGCGCTCTCGCGCGGCGCGCTCGACGCCGTCGCCGAGCGCGATGCGGTGATCGAACGCGAGGCGGAGGAGGAATATCGCCGCCTGCTCTATGTGGGGATGACCCGCGCCGCCGACCGGCTGGTCATCTGCGGATGGCATGGCGTGCACACCCCCAAGCACACCCATTGGCACAAGATGGCGGAAGGGGCGCTGGCGGCAACCGCCGAGACGGTGGATGACGGCGATGGCGGAACCTGGCTGAAATGGACAAGTCCGCGCCCGCAAACCGTGGCGGCGCGGCGCGAGCGACCCGGCAAGGACGAGGCCGCGGCAGCGGCCGCGGCGCGTACGGCCGAGGCGCCGCAATGGCTGTTCGCCGAGGCCTCGCGCGAGGCGCCGGTTCCCCGCCCGCTCACGCCTTCGGGGGCAGCGGCGCTGATCGCCGATCCGCCGCCCTCGCCCTCCACCGGTTCGCCGGCTCCCGCGACGGACGAGATCGCCGATCTCGCGGGCGAAGCGGAGCGCCGCTTCGCGCTGGCGCGCGGCACCGCCACGCATCGCCTGCTCGAATTGCTGCCCGCCTATCCCGCCGGCGAGCGCGGGGCCATGGCCGACGCTTGGCTTGCGCGCAACGCCGCCGACTGGCCGGCCGAGGAGGTGGAGAAGGCGCGCGCGGAAGTGCTTGCGCTGCTGGACGATGCATCCCTGGCGCATCTGTTCGGCCCGTCCAGCAGGGCGGAAGCCTCGGTCGCCGGCTATGCTAGCATCGGCGGGCGCGAAATCCTCGTTTCGGGACAGATCGACCGGCTCGCCGTGACGGCAACCACCGTCGAGATCGCCGACTACAAGACCAATCGCGACTTTTCGTCGGATGCGCGCGGCGCGCCGCAGGCCTATGTCCTGCAACTGGCGCTCTACCGCGCCCTGTTGCGGCGAATCTATCCCGGCCGTCGGGTACGCTGCATGCTGATCTGGACGCGCGCCTGCCTGGTCACGCCTATCGACGACGACGCGATGGACGCGGCGCTGGCCGCGATCACGCTTGATTGATGAAGGTCGATTGACCGGCCATCGTTTCGCCTCTACCGTCTGCTTGAAATATCACGCATCGCTAATATATAGGTTTCGCAACCCGTTGGGGCGAAGGAGACAAGCATGGCAACCGTCAAGATCGACAACAGCAATTTCAAATCCGATGTCCTGGATTCCGACGTCCCGGTCGTCGTCGATTTCTGGGCGGAATGGTGTGGTCCGTGCAAGATGATCGCGCCGAGCCTTGAGGAAATCGCCACCGAAATGGCCGGAAAGGTCAAGGTGACCAAGGTCAATGTCGACGAGAATCAGGAAATCGCCGCCCAGTATGGCGTGCGTTCGATCCCGACATTGATGGTGTTCAAGAATGGCGAGCCTTCAGCCGTGAAGATCGGCGCGCTGCCCAAGGCTGCGCTGAGCGACTGGATCAAGAGCGCGAGCTGATTCGGCCGGACAGGCGATTTCGCCAATACCGAGAATGACGGAAGAGCCCGGGCAAGCCCCGGGCTGTTTCTTGTCGAAGCCGGCCGGGAATCGCCTTCAAGTCGGGGGTGTGAGATTGTCCCGCAAGACCTCTCCGACAAGATAGAGCGAGCCGCAAATCAGGATCCGGACCGGCTCCTCGCCGGTGAGCAGGCCCCGGATCGAACGCAGCGCCTCGCTGACGGAAAGGCAGGCATGCGCTTCCAGCCCGCAATCGCGGGCGACATCGGCGAGCTGTTCACCCTCGCCGACATGCTGCGCGCCTACGTCAACGGCGACATCGAACGCATCGAGGCTTCCGTCGAGCAAGCCGACGCGCTGAACGAGCGCGAGGAAGGAGAGCACCATGAGCACTGAGCGCCCGGAAGCGGACGGCGACGAGGACGAGGGCATCACCGTCACCCTGTCCGACG
>JAUIBM010000586.1 GCA_030428345.1 Alphaproteobacteria bacterium
TGATCCAGAGCCCGAGCGAGATCGAGACCGGCATCTTTTCGAGGATGAGGTCGATGACCGAGACCTTTCGGAAATAGCTCTCGCCGAAATCGAAGCGGATATAGTTCCAGATCATCTCCCCGAAGCGTTCCAGCGGCGGCTTGTCGAAGCCGAACTGCTTTTCCAGCTTGGCGATGAATTGCGGGTCCAGCCCCTGTGCGCCGCGATATTTGCTGCTGCTTTCCGAGCTGCTGTCCAGCGTGTTGCGGCCGGCAATGTCGCCCGCGCCGCCGGACAGCCGGTCGCTTGCCGAGCCGCCTTGCCCGGTCAGCTGCGCGATGACCTGTTCCACCGGCCCCCCCGGCGCGAACTGGATCAGCGCGAACGAAATCGCCATGATCCCGAGCATGGTCGGGATGATCAGCAAAAGCCTTCGCAGGATATAGGCGCCCATGCTGCGCTTCGCGCTCCCGTTTCGATTGTCCCGCGCTCAGGCGCGCCCGATCGCCTTGGCCCTGGTTTCGTCGAACCACCATAGCCGCTCCACCGGGAAGGCGTAGTCTGGCTTGGGGTCCTTCCAACCGAACATGTCCCAGCAGGCGACACGGTGACTCGCCGCGTGCCAATTGGGTATCCAATATTGGCCCACGCGCAAAGCCCGGTCCAGCGCTCGTATCGCCGCGACCAGTTCCTCTCGCGAGCCGGCCTGCGACGCCTTCTCGACCAGGGCGTCGATGCCGGGATCGGCGGTGCCGGGATGGTTCTTCGAGCCGTTCCGGTTTGCCGAACTGGAATGAAAGAACTGCCGCAGCGATTCGCCCGTGGGATTGGCCTGGAAATTGTAAGCCACCATCATGATGTCGAAATCATGCGCCTCGATCCGGCTCTGATATTGGGACGGGTCGACCTGCCGCAATTCGACCGCGACGCCCATGATGCGAAGATTCTCGCTGTAGGGCGCCAGAATTCGCTCGAAGACCTGCGAATCAATGAGAAATTCGATCGACAATTGCTCGCCCACTTCATTGACCATGCGCCCATTGCGCTTGGTCCAGCCGGCGAGTGCGAAAAGTCGGTCGGCTGCGCGGAACATGCGCCGGTCGCGTCCGGTGCCGTCGGTGGGCGGCTGGATGACCGCCTCGCCGAAGGTCGCCGGGTCCAGCAGGCCGCGCAAGGGCTCGAGGATTGCAAGTTCCGCCTCGCCCGGCATTCCGGTCGCCTTGAAGTCGGAACCCTCGAACAGGGAGTCGGAGCGCAAATAGGCGTCGAAGAACAGGTTCCGGTTGGTCCATTCGAAGTCGAACAGCCGGGCGATCGCCTGTCGCGTCGCTGGATGGGCAAACTTGTCGCGGCGGGTGTTCACCGCGAATGCCTGCATCGAGGGGATGCGCTCCTCGGGGAATTCCGCAAGCCGCACCTTGCCTTCCTGGCGCGCCGGAAAATCATATTCCGTCGCCCATGTCTTGGCGGTGAATTCCTCGCGCCAGCCGATATTGCCCTTCTTGAAGGCCTCGAAGGCCGCCTGGCGCTCGCGGAAGAACTCGATTCGCACTTCCTCGAAATGATCCAGCCCATGCGAGACCGGCAGGTCCCTGCCCCAGTAGTCGGCGACGCGTCCATAGACGATATGCTGGCCGGCGGTATAATCCTTCACCTCGTAGCGTCCCGACGAGAGAATGACCTCCAGCGTGACGTCGACGATCTTCCGGTCGCCAAACCACGCCCTGGAAAACACCGGCAGGGTCGAGGCGATCGCCAGAATGGCGCGATCGGACTGCTTGCCGTTGAAGGCGATCTCGACCGTCCGATCGTCGATCGCAATGGCCTGCGATACATTGATCAGGTCCAGCGCCAGTTGCGGATGGCCGTCTTCCTTGAGCGTCAGCACCGACCAGGCGACATCGTGTGCGGTAACCGGCGAGCCGTCGTGGAAACGCGCCTGGCTGCGCAAGGCGAAGCGATAGGTGTTGCGGTCGGCCGAGATCGTCACCGTTTCGGCGAGCAGGCCGTAGAGCGCGTCGGGCTCGTCCCATGCCTCGCTCATCAAGGTGTCGAAGCACAGTTCCATGCGCGGCGGCGCCTCGCCCTGCAGGACGAAGCTGTTGAGCGTGTTGAAGGTCTGGGTGTTTTGGTTGAAGCCCCAATTGGACGGCGAGAAATTGAAGGTTCCGCCGGTGGGCGCCTCGGGCGAGGCGAAGTCGAACTGCCGGAAATCGGCCGTGTATTTCAACTCGCCGAAGGAGGAAATCCCGTGCAGGGGCGTCTCCGCAGGGTTGGAAGCGAGCGAGATGCGGCCGGAGAAGGGAAGCGCCAGCGCGGCGCCCGCCGCGGTCTTGACGAATTCACGGCGCGAGAAGCGCATGCCCCTCACTGCTGTTCACCGGAAATCGTGGCCGGGTCGATCCACCAGGAAAACGTGTCGACGCCTGCATAGGGCGGCTGTGTCGGCGGCTGCTTCATCTTGGACCACCACGCATACCATTCATCGGGATTGTGCCACATCGGAATGGTGTAGTAGCCGGTCATCAGCACCCGGTCGAGCGCCCGCGTCAGCGCGACCTGTTCGTCGCGGTCCTGCGCCTGGAT
>JAUIBM010000587.1 GCA_030428345.1 Alphaproteobacteria bacterium
TCGTGCTGGGCGCGGCGGGCGGCGTCGGCCTTTCTGCCGTCGAGATCGCCAAGGCGCTGGGCGCTCGCGTCATCGCCGCCGCCTCGACCCGGGAAAAGGTCGACCTCGCGATCGCCCACGGCGCCGACGAGGGTCTGGTCTATGACGCAAGGCTGGAGGAGGGAGCGGCGCAAAAGGCCTTCTCGGCGCAATTGAAGGAGGTGCTTGGCGACAAGGGCGCGGATGTAATCTACGATCCGGTCGGCGGCAATTACTCCGAACCGGCCCTGCGCTCGATCGCCTGGAAGGGCCGCTATCTCGTCATCGGATTTCCGGCCGGCATCGCAAAGATCCCGCTCAACCTGCCGCTTCTGAAGGGATGCGACATCCTGGGCGTGTTCTGGGGCGCTGCGACGGAGCGCGATCCAGCCCGCCACGCCGAGGCGATTTCCGAACTCTTCGAGCTTTATGTCGCCGGCAAGATCAAGCCGGCCATCTCGGCGCGCTTTCCATTGGCCAAGGCTGCCGACGCGATCGCCGAACTGACATCGCGCCGCGCCACTGGCAAGGTCGTCGTGACCGTTCCGTAGGCGAGAGCAGAGGGCCGATTCAGCTATTCAAGGAGGCAAGCGCGCCCCCGCGTCAGCATGTCGGCCTTGCCAAGGCGGCCGAAATGGCTGAACCTTGCGCCAAGATCCGCGCGCCCGCCCATGCTCGGGCGCGCAAGCCGGCTATTGTGCGGGAGTCGGCCACGAACAGCGACGGATTCTGCTTTGGTTCAATCACGCCGATCCACGTCCTCCATTTGCCCGGTTCCGATCGCAGCCGGATTCTGCCCCGAGGCAGGCATGGGCGGAGGGTCGGCATGAGCACTGCGCGCACCATTGTCTCCAAGGAGGACCTGCAGCAGCAGTATGAGCGCGAAATGGCGCAATTGCGCAGCACCATCGCTGCGATGCGGGATACGCTGGAACTGCAGAAGCGCCAGGAAGCGGTCAATGTGCAGGCGGCGGCGCAGGCGCAATCCGATGAGTTGCGGCAGGTAAAGGCGACCGTTCAGGAACTTCGCGACGCGCTGGAGGCGGCCCACCGCGCCACCGAGACGGCCGTCCAGGCCGAAGCCCAGCGCAACGCCGCCGAACTGGCGCAATTGCGCGACATGGTTCAGGCGATGCGCGACCAGCTGGATGCGGAACGGTCCGGCATCACCAATCAGATCCAGATTGCCGTTCAGCGGCTCGAGGCGGAGAACGTACAGCTCAAGGCCACCATACAGTCGATGCGCGACGTGATGGATCGTCACAAGACATGACCACAGCAAAGACAAATGGCGGCGGCCGCGACGCGGCAAGGCAGGCAGAAGGCGCCGCGAAACCGGTTCGCCGTACCTCGCGCACCTCGCGTTTCGAGGGCGAGGGCTGGCAGGAGAAGGTCCTGCATCTCCTGCTCGGAATATCCGAGAAAGTCGCGGCGATGGAATCGCTGGACGACATCCTTCGATTGCTGGTGCGCATCAGCACCGAGCAATTGGGGGCGGACCGCACCACCCTCTTCCTCAATGACGACGCCACCAATGAACTGTTCTCGCGGGTCGCCCAAGGCAATCTGAGCCAGGAAATCCGGCTGATGAACGATCGCGGCATCGCCGGCTGGGTGTTCCAGCGCGGCGTGCCGGTCATCATTCACGACGCCTACAAAGACAAGCGCTTCGACTCCTCCGTCGACCAGCAGACGGGCTACAAGACGGAGAGCATTCTGTGCGTGCCGGTGCGCAACGCCAAGGGAAGGCTGATCGGGGTTGCGCAGGCGCTCAACAAGAAGAAGGGCCGGTTCACCAAGGAGGACCAGAAACTGCTCGGCGCGATCGCCAGCCAGGGCGCTCTTGGCCTTGAGAGCATGGCCATGGTCGAGCGCATGCAGAAGGCGCGGGACCAGGAACTCGAATTCCTGGAGGTGGTCAGCGATCTCACCTCCGACATCAAGATCGATTCGCTGTTGAACAAGGTGATGCAGCAGGCGACGCGCATGCTCAACGCCGAGCGCAGCACGCTGTTCCTCAATGACGAGAAGACCCAGACCTTGTGGTCGCAGGTCGGCCAGGGATTGGGCTCGTTCCAGATCCGCCTGCCCAACACCGCCGGTATCGCCGGAGCGGTGTTCACCAGCGGCGAGACGATCAACATCCCGCACGCCTATGCCGACCTGCGCTTCAATCCCAGCTTCGACAAGCAATCGGGCTTCTTCACGCGGTCCATCCTGTGCGTTCCGATCGTCAACCAGAAGGGCGACGTGATCGGCGTCACCCAGGTGCTCAACAAGAAGAACGGTGTCTTCACCGCAGAGGATGAATCGCGCCTGAAGGCGTTTACGGCGCAGATCGCCATCTCGCTGGAGAATGCGAGCCTGTTCGCCAACGTCCAGAACATGAAGAATTACAACGAGAGCATGCTGGAATCGATGTCCAACGGCGTGCTGACCCTGGACGAGGCCGAGCGGATCGTGACTTGCAACGCGGCGGCCGCGAGAATTCTGAAGATTGCGGCAGAAGAGGCGGTGGGGCAGACGGCGGAGGCCCTGTTCGGGA
>JAUIBM010000588.1 GCA_030428345.1 Alphaproteobacteria bacterium
TGGCTGCCGACCTGCACGGGCCGGTCGCCGGTATTGGCGGCCCGCAGCGTAATCGCCTCCGCGCCCGCATTTAGCTTGATGTCGCCCGCCTTCGTGATGACTTCACCCGGGATCATGGTCAGATCGCTCCTGCAAGAAGGCCGAGGCCGGCGACCGCAAAGACGCCGCCTGCTCCGCGCACCGCGACGCGCAGATTGCTGCGCGCCAACCCCGTGGCGACGGCGATGCCGGCCAGGTGCAGACCGGCTGTCGCGAGCGCAAAGCCGGCGAGATACCCAAACCCGGCGAGGCCGCCCGCAGCCTCCGTGCCGTGGGCGTGACCGTGGAACAGCGCGAAGACGGCGACGATGGCCGCGCCCGCCGCCACCGGAAGGTTCACCGCCAGCGCAGCAAGCAGGCCAAGCGCCACCACCGAGGCGGCGATTCCCGGTTCGACCAGGGGAAGGGGGAGCTGCGCCATGCCGAGCAGGCCGCCCAAGGCCATGACCGCGACAAAGGCGCAGGGCCAGACCCAAAGCGCCCGGCCGCCCCTGAGCGTCGCCCAAAGACCGACGGCGACCATTGCCAGGATGTGATCGAGCCCGGAGAGCGGATGCGCCATTCCGGCAGCGAAGGAGCCGTGCTGGTGGGCCGCGGCCGTCAGATGGGCAGAGGCCGGCAGCGCGCCGGCGACAAGCAACGCAACGCCAAGAAGGCTTGCCGGAAGGGTCGAAAGAGCACGATTACGGATCATGGACGGGCCTCGCTGTTTGAATAGAGAATGAATTGGGTCTGAAAGCGCCTGCGCAGCCCGCCTGCCGGTTGCGGAAGGGGCATCCCGGCCTCCTAGCGGATCGGGGCGTGGACGGTAACCAACTTGGTTCCGTCCGGGAAAGTCGCCTCCACCTGCACGTCGTGGATCATTTCAGCGATTCCCTCCATCACCTGATCGCGGGTGACGACATGCGCGCCAGCCTCCATCAGTTCGGCGACGGGGCGGCCGTCGCGCGCGCCCTCGACGACGAAATCGGTGATCAGCGCGATGGCTTCAGGGTGATTCAGCCGGACCCCGCGCTCCAGCCGCTTTCGCGCGACAATCGCCGCCATGGCGACCAGCAGTTTGTCCTTTTCCCGCGGCGTCAGATTCATGCCCGCTCCCCAAACATCCCGTGAACCTCAAATTGACCAAATTCTAGGCAACTGGGCCGATTGCTGCGCCTGCCTGATGAGCAGATCCAGCAATGGAACAAGCCTCAGCCTTAATTCGTAGCCATCTTTCGCGACAAGTCGAGCAAGAAGCTTGCCATGCCGGCCAATTCGCCAGGCAGATGCCGCGCCATGGCCGCCGCGATGCTGCACGATGCGCCGCGCATCCTCCAGCCTGGCGTCGAGCGCCTCGCCGACCAGCAGAACGGTGGCGAAGGCGGACATGCCGCTGAGCGCGGCCGCCTGGGCTCCAAGGCCGGCAATGTCGCCATCGAGCCTGGTTTCCTCCGCGTGGATAAGGACGCCGCCGCGCCGCACCCGCCAGGAATCGCGAAACCGCCCGCTGCGCACGGTTTCGCCGCGCGCCGTGCGGCCAAGCACCACGGCCTCGACCGCCAGCAGGGTGGCGTCGTCGGCGAGTTCCGCGTCGATGCGGCGCTCCAGCGACCCGCCCTCGAACATCAGCGTTTCCTGCGGCAGCCATGCGACATGCGCCCCCGCGCCGGCCTCGATCACGGCCTCGACGCGCGCCGGACCGCCCGGCCCCGCGCGATAGATCTTTTCAAAGGCGGGGGTGGTGGCCGTCACCCGCGCCGCCGCGCCAGCCTCGACCCGCCATTGCAGGCGGTCGCCGCCCGTCAACCCGCCCGAGGTGTTGATCAGCACCGCCTCGCTTGCGCCGCCGCCCGCCATCGCCGGAAAGCGGATCTTGGCGCAGCCCTGCTGGAAGATGCGCTCGGGAACGTTTCGCTCGCCAAGGCGTTTGATGACCAGATCGCCCTGGCCGGAACTGCGCTGCATCGCCTGCTCTCTCGGCGGATGCGTGATCGGCGCCTGCTCAAACGAGGGATCGGGCGGGAGATCGCCAGAGAGATCGGCGGTTGCGGGCTTGGTTTTCTTTGGCAATCTGTTTCCCGCTCATATGGGCAGCATCCCTGCGACCGCCGCAAGGCGAACTCGATAGATGGCGCAAGACTACCGCAACCGGGGCGGGTTTCGCCATGCGGCATGCGCCGATTTGACACGGTTTGGCGTAGCGCGTAATTTGCCCCTGGGGCTTGGCGTGTGGATTATTGTAAGGGCGTTGATGATGCGCAAGGGGTTCAGACTTTTTGTCGCCGGCTTGGGGCTGGCTCTTGTCTCGGCGCTTTCGCTATCGGGATGTTCGTCCAGCGGTTCTTCTTCCTCGACAGCTGCGCTTTCGCTGCGTTCGGATTCAAAATACAGTTACACGGGCGAGGTTTACCTGTTGCGCGGGCTCGCGAACGTGTTTTCGACCGGCCTTGACGACATGAACGCCAAGTTCCTGCGGCGCGGGGTGAACAGCAAGGTCGACAATCATTCCTTCTGGCAGTCCTATGCGGACGACATCG
>JAUIBM010000589.1 GCA_030428345.1 Alphaproteobacteria bacterium
CTCGTCGGGCAGGCAGGTGTAGGCCTCACCGAAGTGTCCGGGGGTGGTCGCATGACGGCCGAGCACATGGTCAGGGTGATCTGCGAACCAGCGGTTGACGCGGATGGCTTCGCTGTCTTCAGTGGCGGAAATGACTTCCGACAAATCGAGCCAGTTGGCGTCGCCGGGATCTTCTCCCGGCTTGCGCTTGCGGAAGAACAGGATATCGACGACGACATCGGTGCCGGCGTCATGCTGGAAGCTGCCTTCGGGCAAACGGATCGCGGCAACCAGATTGGCGGATTTGGCGATGTGTTCGCGCGCCGTCGCATCCACCTTGTCCATTGTGCCGGAGGAGGTAACGAAGGCGGCGAGCGCACCGGGTTTCAGCAGATCGATCGACCGCGCAATGAAATAGTCATGCAGCCGCAAACCCATCGAACGATAGGCGCTGTCCGAGCGCACGATCCGATTGGAAAATGGCGGATTGCCAATGGCGAGATCAAAATGCGCCGGCAGATCGGTGCGCGCGAAATCGCCCTCGATGATGCGGGCAACCGGCTGCAGGAGCCGCGCAATCCTGGCGGTAACCGGATCGAGCTCGACGCCGGTCATAAAAGCGGCTTCACGCAACGCCTCCGGCATCAGGGCCGGAAACAAACCGGTCCCGATGCCCGGTTCGAGGACGCGGCCGCCGCGCCAGCCGAGCCGTTCGAGGCCCTTCCAGATCGCCCGGACGATGAACTCCGGCGTGAAATGGGCATATTGCGTGCAGCGCGCAAGCGAGGCGTAATCGGCCTCGCAGACCGTTTCTTGCAGTTTTTCGCCAAGTTCGGACCAGCCCTTGCGGAACCCCACCTCGCCCGGCCGGGTAAAGATCGCGTTGGCGAGATTGGAGGCGCCAAAGCCGGTAAAGCGGATGAGACGAGCCTGTTCTTGCGCCGTCGCGGGCCGATCCTCGGCCGCAATCGTCGCAGCCAGGGCAATGGCGTCGAGATTGTCGCGCGCCCGGGCTTTCCAGCCGTTCGCGAGATCGCGGCTTCCGGAAAGGTGGAAGTTGCTGCCGTGCCCAGTCTCATCGGAATCGGGCTTGCGGGAAGGGGTGGCCGGAGTTTGGCCGTTGGCCTGAGCGACGGATGGAAGATCGGGTTCGGCCGCTTTCGTTTTTGGGTCGTCGGCAAAGGCAGTAACGCCAAGGCCGAGCCCCGATAACAGGGCGCTCTGCGAATCCCCGAGCATGTCGAGGGTGAAGGGATCGTGATTTGACATATTGCTGTCTCCTGTGACGCGGGCGCACGAAACCGCACCGCCGGGAGGCCCGGCAGCGATTGCCACGTGCGGATTTGAAAAAGGGGTTGGAGGGAGATCAGATAAAGTTGCAGACTTTTTCGGTTCGATCTCCTGACCAAACAAGGCTGAAAGGCCGGTACTAAGAACCGGCCTCTTAACGCGTGATCAGTGAGAACGAGATGTCGTTCTCGGTCAGCCGGATGCCGAGATAGGTGGCCCCGAAGTTCCGGTCGAAACTCGGAACGACGAGGTCGGCGTCGATGAACTCGATCCCGTCATCGCGCCCGAAATAGCGGCGCTTGTAGTCCCACCAGTCATCAGTGCCCTTCGGGTGGCATTCATTCGAATAGACGACTAGCGGCTTTTGGCCTTCGGCGAGCTTGCCGTTGGAGATGATGTAGACGCCCTCGTCGCCAACGAGCCAGAAGCCGGACTTCTCGCCGTCTCCCGGGCGGCTGCCGTAGTACGGATTGCGGAAGCCGCCATTGGCGGCGGCACCCTCTTCGCCGTGCGCGATGACCTTACGCACTGCCATGATTGGAAAGGTGAACATGACGACCCTCACGCGGCTTCGGGCAGCGGCAGGTGGCGCAGATGCACCGGCAGCTTTTCGGAAATTTGCGCGTCGGTCAGTTGTTCGAGCAGCTGGAAGCTGGTGCCAGGCCGACCGTACACAATGACGGTGCGCTTGCCGCGATGCTCGGGCCGGAAGTCCGCGCCGGCATAACCGCGATAATCATTATCGGTCGCGCTCCAGATGTGTTCGATACGCTCTTCACGCGTCATTGCCTTGACCGGCTGGCGCTCGCGCTCGACGATTGCATCGCGCATATCATAGGGCGAGCGCGGATCGGAAAGATCGCAATAGACGTGGAAGAACCGCGTCACTTGGTTGATGCGCAGCGTATAGAATACGCTGGTGATGCTGCCGGTCAGGAATTCCCGCATGGCGAACATCTCGCTGCGCATCCACAGCGGCGGCAGGATTTCCAGCATGGAGTCATGTTGGGCTTGTGCAATTTCGAACCATTCGCCGGCGTAAAGCGCACTGTCGTCTTTCTGCCAGCGGTCGGGTCGCCCAGCATGGCGGTCGAAGAGTCTGAACATCTGATGGCGGTCGGCGATTCCGAAATAGATTTTTCGGATGGGTGCAAGAGAGGTCATGGCGGGCTCCTTCGAGGCCTGTCACGGGCTGGAGCGCGGCGCACCCTTTCGGCATCACCATCTTCTTCAGCCCTTCCGGACCCGTTCCCGCAGCCGCCCCTCCGTCCGGCCG
>JAUIBM010000590.1 GCA_030428345.1 Alphaproteobacteria bacterium
ATGGGTGCTTCAATTACCCTCGCCTTTGCGGACGAGGGCTGCAAGCTGGTGCTGGCCGGCAGGGACATGTCGGCCATCGAGCCTCTGGCGAGAGAGTTGATGGACCGGAGGACTGAAGTGATCGTTCATGCCTGCGATGTCAAAAACGCAAGTGACTGCGAAAAGACTGTCGCCGGCGGCATCTCGCGATTTGGCAGCGTGGATATTCTGGTCAATGTCGCTGGCGGAACCGGGCCCATCGGGAAGTCGGGAGCGGAAACCAGCCCGGAGGAATTTGATGAAATCGTCTCCCTGAATCTGGGTGGCTGCTTTCACATGATACGGGCGGTCGCGCCGGCGATGATCGCCAACCGTCAAGGCAAGATCATCAATGTGGGCGGAACATTTGGCATGCGCGGCCGCGCCGGCCGCGTCTCTTACTCTGCATCGAAATGGGGCCTTCGCGGCCTGACCAAGAGCTTCGCGCTCGAGCTCGGCGCATACAATATCAACGTGAACTATGTCGCCCCGGGAATGGTCGATGGCCCCCGGTTTCGGGAGAAAGTCTGCCGAAACATGGCACGTGATCTGGGCATTTCCGAAGAAGAAGCCGCCCGTCTTCATTGCGAGGATTATGCGCTTGGTCGGATCACCGAGGATGTCGATGTCGCCAATGCCTGCCTGTTCCTGGCCAGCGAAGTTTCCCGCCAGATTACCGGAACCGATTTGCCCGTCGACGGTGGCTGGGCGGCGTTATGACGAGACAAGGGATGCCTTCAGTGTGCGAAAAAGCTGATCTTCTGATTATCAATGGACTGGTGGTTACGTCTCAGGCCAGTTTCGAGGCCGCAATCGCCATCACCGACGGCAAGATCGTCGCCTTTGGTGACGTGAGCACCTTGCCGCAAGCGAAAGAAATCCTCGATGTCGCTGGATTGGCGATCCTTCCAGGGGCCATCGATGTACATGTGCATTTCCGCGACCCCGGATACACGCACAAGGAAGATTGGGAAAGCGGGACGGCGGCCGCGGCCTTCGGAGGCGTTACGACCGTTTTCGACATGCCCAACACGATCCCAACGGTCGCCACGCCGGATGTGTTGGCGCAAAAGCACGAGATTGCAGCAAGCAAGGCGCATGTCGACTATGGGCTCTACGCCGTCCTCGGCGAGGAATCTATCGATCACATCGATGGGCTGATCGAGACGGGAATCATCGGCTTCAAGTGCTACATGGGAAACACCTTCGGGCGCATTCCATCCCCATCGACAGGCGCCATGCTCGAGTTGTTCGAGCGCATCGCGCCGACTGGAATGCGCATCAGTCTTCATGCGGAGACGAACTCGATCATGGAGCGCCGGGAAACCCGGCTGCGCGCCGCCGGAAAGAACGCGCCGCTGGATCATCTTGCGTCCAGACCCGCCGTTGTCGCCATCGAGGCGGTCGAACGGGCTGCCACGCTTGCCGAATGGACCGGAGCGCGGATCCATATCCTGCATATTTCCTCAAAGGATGAACTCCGCCCGCTGGCAGAGGCAAAGGCGCGCGGCGTCGAGGTGACAGGCGAGACCTGTCCGCATTATCTGATGCTCTCGACCGATGATTATGAGCATTCCAGGGGACGGATTCGCGTCAATCCGCCAGTACGCGAACCGGACAATCAGGAACCGATCTGGGCAGCACTCGACAGCGGCGTCATCGACATGATCGCAACAGACCATGCCCCGCACACCGCGGAGGAAAAGGACCGCCCGGTGATCTGGGACGTGGATTGCGGCTTTCCCGGTGTCGAAACGCAGATGCCGCTCATGTTGACCGCTGTCGCCGAGGGACGGATCACACTCAACCACTATGTCAGGCTGTCCTCGGAAGCGCCGGCCAAAGCCTTTGGTCTCTATCCGAGGAAAGGCGCACTCTTGCCGGGTTCCGACGCCGATCTGGCGATCGTCGATCTCAAATCGAGATGGGAAATCGACGATAACGCGCTTCATTCGCGCTCGAAGGCGTCGCCTTGGCACGGGCGCGAAGTTCGTGGTCGCGTCATACACACAATCGTGCGTGGGCGTTTCGTGCTGCGCGAAGGTTCGCTGCAACCCGCGACGCGCGGGACAGGGCGCTCGGTGCATGACATCCAGCAGATGCCGCCGCCCCGTCCGCGCAATGCCGACAAGACACTCGCGGCAGTCACGCGAAATGCCGGGACATGACCAGGATCACCCGATGATCGCGATTGAGACCTTTCATGCAAATTTCAACCCCATACAGGAATCTACCATGTCGAACGCCCTGAAGATGACCGCGGGTCCATTCACTTTCGATGGCCGTTTCGAAGAGGCGGCTGCGCCGAAGACTTGTGCCGCCTTCAGGAAGGTAATGCCCTATTCCGGCAAGATCGTTCACGTCCGCTGGAGTGGCGAGGGTGTGTGGATACCTCTCGGAGACACCGACTTCGGCGTTACTTATGAGAACCACACCAGCCACCCCGCGCCGGGCCACATAATCCTCTATCCCGGTGGGATCAGCGAGACCGAGATCCTGCTGGCCTATGGCGGCGTGAAC
>JAUIBM010000591.1 GCA_030428345.1 Alphaproteobacteria bacterium
ATCCGGGCGCCGGTTACACCTATCTGGTCGATGGCGGGTTCAACGGGATGGCGGACAGCGTCTTCCGCATGCCTTCAGCGGCGGACTGAGCCGCCGGCGAGGCGACCTGCCTGCGAATTGACTTTGGGATCGGCCAAAACCGGCTAATCTGCCCCGGCATCGGAAAAAGCCGTTTCAGGGAGGAAACAGCCATGTCAGTCGCGTCACAATCCGAAACTGCCCTCGCGGAGGCGGAGGCCGCCGTCGAACTGCCGCCCATCGGCTCGCGGGAACGCTATGACGCGTTGATGGCGACAATGACCAATCGCGTGACGGTGCGCAAATTCGACGCCGCATACACGGTGCCGGATGAACATTATGCCATGATCCTCGAGGCGGCGCGCCATGCGCCGTCGGGGGCGAACGCCCAGCCATGGCAATTCGTCGTGGTGCGCGACCGCGGGGTCAAGGAACAGATCACCGAATATTTCGTCGCCGAGCAGCGGTTCCGCGCCAAGGCGAAGATGAAGTTTCCAACGCCGGACTATCGCGGCCTCGCCACCGCGCCGGGATTTGTCGTCGTGTGCTCCGACATGCGCTGGGTGAACGCCTTTCCGGTGCTCAATGACGGTTCGGATCTTGATCGCATGTACAAGGAGAACGCCGAGCGCATCCTGTTGCAATCGGTAGCCGCCGCCACGATGTCGTCCCATCTTGCGGCTGCCTCCCTCGGCTATTGCGTGTGGTGGGTGACAGCGATCGGCCAGGAGAATGCCCAGAAGGCGATGAAGCCGCTGCTCGGCATTCCCGAAGAGATTTCCGTGCTCGACATCATGCTTTTCGGTCCGCCGGCCGGCAAACCCTACAAGAGGTGGCGCAAGCCGATCGAGGAGATCGTCCATATGGACAAATATGATCGCTCGACGCTGATGTCGGACGCTGAATTGCAGGACTGGATCGCCAATCGCCGCAAGCTAGTGATGTACAAGGACGCCGCGCGGGTCGATTGACCGGGCCGGCCGCCGGGCGCATCAACCCCAGAAGGGGCGGGCGAGGGCGCGCGGGGCGGTTTGCCGGCCGACAAGGCCGGCGACCGCGAGCAGCGCCAGCAGATAGGGCATCATGATCAGCAGCGCGTTGGGCAGTTCGATTCCCATGGCGGGGAGCTGGAACTGCAGGGCGGTGGCCGCGCCAAACAACAGGCACGCAAACATGATGCGGCCTATGCGCCAATTGCCGAAGATCACCGCGACAATCGCCAGATAGCCCGCGCCGCGCGTCATGCCCTCGGTGAAGGTGTGGATTTCCGCGATCGAAAGAAATGCCCCGCCGAGCCCCGCCATGGCGCCGGTAAAGAGGATCGCGGCATAGCGAACGCCCATGACCGGTGCGCCGGAAACGACGGCGGAATGCGGCTCCTCGCCGACCGCCTTGATCGCGATGCCTAGCCCGGTGCGGTGCATCGTCCAGGCGATCAGCGCCACGATAATGAAGGCGACATAGGCGAGCCCCGCCTGCTGGAAGACTGGCCCTACAAGCGGCAGGTCGCCGAGGATCGGCGGCGTCCACTGGTCGAAGCCGGCGATCATCTCGCGCGAGCGCGCTCCGAACAACTGGCGATAGCCGAGCGTCGTGACGCCGAGCACCAGGATGTTGATGCCGATGCCGGTGACGACCTGATTGGCGCGCAGATGATTGGTCAGGAATGCCTGGACCAGCGCAATCGGCAGAACGGCGGCCATGGCGATGAGCAGCCCGACATAGGGTGAACCGGAGAGAGCCGTTCCGGCCGCGCCGCCGAACGCGCCCATCAGCATCATGCCTTCGACGCTCATGTTGACGATGCCGGCGCGCTCGCTGACATATTCGCCGGCTGCGGCAAACAGCAGCGGAATCGACAGGCGAACCGTCGACGCCAGGAACACGATGAAGAGTTCGGCGGTCATCGTGCGCCTCCGCGATCGAGATAATAGGCGGCCCCCGCGATCAGCAGGACGATCAGGCCCTGTATGACGCCGATGAGCGAGGAGGGGACGCCGGCCGCCATCTCCATGAAGATGCCGCCCGAGCGCATGAAACCGAAAAGCAGCGCGCCGGCGATGACGCCGGCAATCGAGTTGCGCGCGAGCAGTCCGACAACGAGGCCGTCGAAGCCGTAATTCGACGAGAAGCCGGCCTTGAGCGAATACTGCTCGCCCTGGAGCATCAGCGCGCCGGCAAGACCGCCCAGTGCCCCGGCCCAGAACAATGCCTGGGTGATGTTCCAGCCGACCGACATGCCGGCGCGCGAGGCGGCAACCGGATTATGGCCGATGGCCGCGAGGCGGAAGCCGAACATGGTGCGCGCCAGGGCGAACGCCACCAATATCGCGATGGCCAGGGCGATCGGCAGGCCGAGCGTGACGGGCGAGGAATAGGAACCGGTGAGCAGCGGCACCTGCGTCGTCACCGGGATCGAGAGCGATTCAGGCAGCGTCGCCGAATTGGTCATCGGCTGTCGCAGCAGGTTCTCCGATTGGACGGACCAGTAGACCAGCCAGATCGCCACGAATG
>JAUIBM010000592.1 GCA_030428345.1 Alphaproteobacteria bacterium
CGCCAACTGCTTCCCGATGATCCCCTCGGGCAAGGCGCATAACGAGATGCTGCTGCCTGACGAGGCGACCGACGAGGCTGTCGCCAACGCGATCGACGCGAAGGGGCGGGCGCTGGTGTGACCGGGGCCTGACCTTCGAACGCAACCGCCTTCAAACATTCCTCAAGGAATTGAGCTCAAGCAAATGAATGCACAGCAACTTCCCACCGGGTCCGCCTATTTCATCGTCAAAGAGACGGAACTGCCGCGGACCCATGTCCTTTCCGTTCTGGTCGACAACGTGCCCGGCGTTCTGGCGCGGGTGATCGGCCTGTTTTCGGGGCGGGGCTACAATATCGAGAGCCTGACCGTTTCCGAAACGAGCCATGAGAAGCACCTGTCGCGCATCACCATCGTCGCGTCGGGCACGCTGCATGTCCTGGAGCAGATCAAGAAGCAGCTCGATCGCATGGTGCCCGTGCACCGGGTCGTCGATCTGACGCTCACCGCCGCCGAGAAGGGCTTCGACAAGCCGATGGAGCGTGAGCTTGCATTGGTGAAGGTCGCAGGAAAGGGCGATAACCGGGTGGAGGCTATGCGCCTGGCGGACGCCTTCCGCGCCACTGTCATCGACGCCTCGACCGAGCACTTCATCTTCGAGATCACCGGGCGGGTTTCCAAGATCGAACAGTTCGTGGCGATCATGGAGCCGCTCGGGTTGGTCGAGGTCTGCCGCACCGGCGTGGCGGCGATGAGCCGCGGCAAGGACGGTATGTGAGGCCGGCCGCGGCCTGAGGAAACTCTGAAATGTCTAAGTGCCTGATGCTTGATGTTGACGGAGTGCTCATCAATGGTCGCGATGGCTATGGCCAGTCATGGTCGGCCTCGCTGAAGGACGATCTCGGAATCGCCCCTGAACGGCTTCAGGAATGCTTCTTTCAGCCTCACTGGCCCGATGTCGTGACGGGGCGCAAAGGTCTAATCGACGCCCTTGACCTTTGCCTTCGCCATCTGTCGGACACTGTTACGGCGGAATGTCTTCTTCAGTACTGGTTTCGCAATGACGCCTGTATTGATGAAACGATCCTGACTGACTGCCGGATTTTGCGGAACAACGGGATGCTTGTGTTCCTCGCTACCAATCAGGAGCATCTTCGTGCCCGGTACATCATGGAGAATTTGGGCATCCGGGACCATGTCGACGGAATGGTTTACTCGGCTGGCCTCGGAGCAAGAAAGCCCGATGCCGCATTTTTTGAAGCTGCGGTCGCCGCGTGCGGGTTCCCGGCGAGCGACATCACCCTGATCGACGATACCGCTGCCAACGTGGAAGCCGCGCTTGCGGCAGGCTGGGATGCCCGGCGTTGGACTGGCGAGAAGACCTTGCGCGAACTCCTCGCATTCGACGCGCTCTGACAAAATGGCGCCCCGTGGCCCTGTGTGTGCGGATGCTGATATCAGAACAGGTTCAAGAGTGTCTCAACTACCGCATTTCAGATTTGCGCGCCGGCCCGGGCAGTATTATTCTGGCGCCATGTTGAAGCTGTTCACACCCTTTCGCGTGGTGGCTGCGGCAGTCGGGCTCGTCGCCGTGCTTTTCGCCATCGGCTTCGCCTTCCGTGAGGATCCGGCGGAAAAGCCGTTTTTGAACTTTGCTGGCGGCGGTTTCATCTTCAATTACCGCGTGGCGGAAGTGTTCTACGGTTTCACGGTCTATGTGACCAAGCCGCTGCAAAGCGGCTCGATCATCGAGGCCGAATTCGAAAATCCCCGAGACGGCAGCCCGATGGTCGTGTCGACGCGGGTCAATCCCCGCACGACCAAATACGCGCTG
Organism: Alphaproteobacteria bacterium; assembly: GCA_030428345.1. GTDB lineage: Bacteria > Pseudomonadota > Alphaproteobacteria > Rhizobiales > Rhizobiaceae > BOKV01. The sequence continues at coordinate 1,814 of JAUIBM010000592.1, forward strand.
CATTCGCCCAATGTGAGGGGCGTCAAGGCAGGCAAGCCCTACAAGGTCGTCGTCAGCCTCTATGATTTTCGGCACGAGAAGCTGATCGAGCGGCATGAAAAGACCTATGCCAGCCAGATTTCGGACGAAATCGTGCCCGAACGCCCGCTCACCATCGGCCCCGGCTATCACATTCCTCCCGATCAGGTGGGCCGCAAGGCCGGCTGATTTGGCGGTTTGCCTCCCTGGCCGATCAACCGGATTCACTGCTGCGTTCAATTTCTCTGGTTTGCTCCTCTCTCTCGAATATGTCAGCAATGTTGACCTAAATTCGACCATCAGGAGCAGATGAGCATGTCGTCAGAGGTCTTTCTCGCGCTTGTCGCCTTCTGCTTCGTTTCCTCGATCACGCCGGGGCCGAACAATCTGATGCTGCTGGCCTCGGGCGTGAATTTCGGTTTCCGCCACACCATCCCGCACATGCTGGGCATTGGCGCCGGATTCTCCTTCCTTCTCCTCTGCGTTGGGGCGGGCCTTGGCGAAGTGATCAAATGGTCGCCCATGCTCTTTGTCGCCATCAAATTTGCAGGCGCGGCCTATCTGCTGTATCTGGCATGGCGCATCGCCAATTCCGGTCCGCTGAAAGTGAGTGGGGGCTCCGCCCGGCCGATGGGCTTTTTCCAGGCGGCGGCCTTCCAGTGGGTCAATCCGAAAGCCTGGGTCATGGCGG
>JAUIBM010000593.1 GCA_030428345.1 Alphaproteobacteria bacterium
GCCGGTCGCTGATGAAGATGTCGCGCGATGAACTGGCCGACCTGCGCAACGAAACGCTGGGTTTCGTTTTCCAGCAATTCAACCTGCTGGCGCGCCAGGACGCGCTGGCCAATGTCAAACTGCCGCTGCGCTATGCGCGCAAGGAGGTCGAGGATCTCGACCAGCGCGCGCGCGAATGCCTTGAACTGGTCGGGCTGGGCGACCGGATGGATCACCGACCGATGCAACTATCCGGCGGTCAGCAGCAGCGCGTGGCGATCGCCCGTTCGCTGTGCATGAACCCGCGCATCATGCTGTTCGACGAGCCGACCTCCGCGCTCGATCCCGAGATGATCAAGGAAGTTCTGGAGACCATGGTGGAACTCGCCGAGGACGGCATGACCATGCTTTGCGTCACCCATGAAATGGGCTTCGCGCGCCAGGTCGCCGACCGCGTGATCTTCATGGATCAGGGCCAGATCGTCGAGCAGAACACCCCGGCCGAGTTCTTCGACAATCCGCAGCACGAGCGCACCAAGCTGTTCCTGAGCCAGATATTGCACTGAGCAATCGCAGGAAAAGTGGGAACCGGTTTTCCGTGCGCGATTGCGATGGGATGAGCGGCAATCGCAGGAAAAGTGGGAACCGGTTTTCCGTCCGCGATTGCGGCGGGATGAGCGGCAATCGCAGGAAAGGTGGGAACCGGTTTTCCGTGCGCGATTGCGATGGGATGAGCGGCAATCGCAGGAACAGCGGGGACCGGCATTCCGTCCGCGATTGCGGTCGGGCGAGCCGCGGCTGCGTTGCGGTCCGGGGCTTGTGCCTGTCGCCGGTCCGTTCGAGTGATGGCAATGATGCGGGCGTACTGAGCTTGACTGGTCCTGAGGCGCGGTAATGGTCCGTCTCGCATTCCGCATCCTGCGTGGCTTCCTCGCCCTCGTCCTCGTGCTTGGAACGGTGGTTGCCGGCTATCTTCTGGCGACGCTTTTCGGTGCGGTAATCCCTGCGGCGGGCAGCCCGCCCACGGCAGCGGACGCGGCTGCGGGCGTCTTGCAACAGCCACGGCAAGCCGAGGACAGCATTTATCTCGTCACCAGCGCGCTGCATGCCGATTTCGCGATTGCCGTCGATGATTCGTTGAAGCGGCGCTTTGCCTTCCTCGCCGATCAGGACGTCCCGCTCGACCATCCGAAATTGCGCTATCTGGTCTTCGGCTGGGGCGCGCGCGCCTTCTATGTCAACACGCCGACGCTGGCCGACATCCGGCCGGGCCCGGCGCTCAAGGGCGTATTCGGCGACCGCTCCGTCATGCATGTCGCGCCCGCCGGCGAGCTTCGCGATCTGCCCGGCGCCGTTCACCTGTACCTGCCGGCGGGGGGAAGGGAGCGGCTGCTGGCCTTTATCGAGCAAAGCTTCGCGCGCAGCGAAGGCGCGCCGTTGCCGATTCCGGGCGCTGGCTATGGCATTGGCGACGCGTTCTATGAGGGGCAGGGCCGCTTCAATATCTTCAATCCCTGCAACATCTGGGTGGCGGAGGGCTTGCGCCGCGCCGGGCTGGCGACCGGCGCATGGACGCCCACGACCCATTCGCTCAAGCTCGGCCTGCGCCTGCACTCGCCATCTGCGATCGGGCGATAGCGCCAATTTTTCAACCGCATGAGGCTTGTTCTTGATTCTCTTCCGCCAGGGAAAGGCGCGCGCTCACTGCGCGGGTGCGCGCCAGTTGTAGAGCCAGTCCTGACGCGCCAGCAGCCTTTGCCCGCCCAAGGCGCGCATGGTCAGGTCGCGGGCGAAAGCGAGCGGCTGCGGCAGATGGTAGATCGTCCGGTTCGCCAGGGCCAGCCGCCGCGCCCGCGCCACGCGCGGCTTGCGCAGCTTTTCATAGCGTTTCAGCGCGCCGGCGAGGCTGTCCTCGTTCCCCGGATCCTTGATCCGCAGGCAGGCGGCCAGGATGGCGGCGTCCTCGATGCCCATCGCCGCCCCCTGCGCCGCGAAGGGCAGCATGGCGTGCGCCGCGTCGCCCACCAGCGCGAAGGAGCCGCTGGTCCAGCCGCCGGAAGCCGGCGCCGCAAATAGCGGCCATTTCGTCCACTTGCCGCGATAGTCGAGCAAGCCGAGCAGATCGTCGTGCCAGCCGGCGAGCGCGGCGCGCAACTGGCTCGCCTCGCCGTCATGCGCCCAACTGCGACCCGGTTTCGGGCCGCTCTTCTTGTCGAAGGCGGTGATGGCGACAAGATTGAGGTAGCGCCCGCCGCGCACCGGATAGGTCACCACATGCGCATTGGGCGCCAGCCAGAGCTGGACATTCTCCATGTCCTTGGGCGTGGTTATGCGATCGGTCGGTATCAGCCCGCGCCAGGCGATGTAATTGCTGAACTCGGCCTCCCCCAGCCCCAGATGGCGGCTGCGCAGGTGCGACCACACGCCGTCGGCGGCGACGACCAAGGCTCCGGTGCGCTCCTTGATCCGTCCCTTGGTGTAGACCAGCCCGGTGACGCCGCCGTCATATTCGGCGAAATCCTCCAGCCG
>JAUIBM010000594.1 GCA_030428345.1 Alphaproteobacteria bacterium
CCGCACAAGGGCAGCATCCGCTTCGACGGCGCCGACATCACCGGTATCAAGCCGTTCGAGGCCGCCGCCAAGGGGATTGCTTACGTCACCCAGCATTTCAGCGTCTTTCCAAACCTGACGGTGAGGGACAACCTGCTGCTGGGCGGCTGGACCATGCGCAAGGACAGCGCGCTGTTGCAGGAGCGGCTGGACGGGATCTTTGCGCGGTTCGAGGTTCTGGTGCAAAAGCAGGCGGCGCTGGCGGGCACGCTGTCGGGCGGCCAGCAGCGGCTGCTGGAAATCGGCCGGGCGCTGATGACGGAGCCGAAGTTCATCCTGCTCGACGAACCCTCGGCCGGCCTTTCGCCTCCAGGCCGGCCTTGAAACCGGCATTGGCGGTGTCGTTCCACGAACCGTCCCCCAGCCCGCCCTGCGAGATGATCAGCGCGACCGGCGCATCCGCCGCACGGGCCGGCGCGTTCGAAACCGTCACGGCCGCCAATACGGCCGCGCTCATGGCAAGCAAGCGTGTCGTTCTCATGCTTCATTCTCCCGATTGTTTGGGTTGACTGCGTTCTGCTTCTCGATTTTCGGACCGCGTGTCTGATCCGGATGGCCACGCACCAGATGCGTGTCATAGGCATAGAAATCGCTGCGATAGACCGCTTCCACCGCCTCGATCAGCTCCCCTCCTGCGGCAAAGCTGCGCCGGAAGACGACCATCACCGCCGCGGGAAGCGAAACGCCCAGCAGGGCCGCCTCATCGCTCTGCGCCAACCGCGTCGTGACCCGTTCCTCGGCTTCCTCGACCCCCAGCCCCACGGCTTCGAAAGCCGCATAGAGCGAGAAATCGGGATCGGATATCGCGAGTCCCGGCCCGCCGGCGTCTGTCAGGCCCGGCGTCCTGCGGGCAACGGACATCGGAATGACGGAACTGTGGATTGCGCAGGCGACGCCGTCGACCAGACGCAGGCGGCGCAGGAGCATGGCGGGCGGCTCGCACCCGAACTCACGCGCCAGCGCCGACGGCGCGCGCGCGATTTCAATCAGCCTTTGCTGCGAGGCGTGGCCGCCTGCGACCGCCGTCTGCGAGAAGCTGAGCAGATGGCCGGATCGGCGATGCATCGAGGGCCGCGCGACGAAGGTCCCCGCGCCCTGCTGGCGAAAGACGATGCCCTCGGCAACCAGTTGCTCGATCGCACGGATCGCCGTGCCGCGACTGACGCCGGTCTCAGCGCACAGTTCCGCTTCGCTCGGCAACCGGTCGCCCGGCAGATAGTCGCCGGAGACAATCCGCGCGCGAATGGTCTCTGCGAGCGCCTGATAGCGCGGTGCTGCGATCGGCTTCATCATGCCGTCACTCTAAAATCAGACCAGTCGACTAGTCAAGTTGGCAAGCGATGGTGCTCGCCCGTTGATTCATTCCCGGTTGACACGCATGCGCAGTCACTTGACGATGACGCTACCTTGAATTGCATCGCACGGAGCCGGGCATGAAGGCGGTTGAAGCATTTCTGGCCTGCCTGGTGTTGATCGCGCCGATCCGTCAGGCGAAAGCCGCCTGCCTGCCGAAACTTGGCGGCGAATGGCAAGTGTCGCGGCAGCCCAGCGGCACTATCAAGTACCAATGCAAGTCGGTGAAATGCGGAGGCCCGAAAACGGTCCTCTACGTGCAGCATCAGCCCCGGGGCACCTTCGCCACCAGAAAAACAATGGCGCTGCGTTTCAACGGCTCAAGAGGCTACGGCCAGATGCGGCGAGCCGGCTCCTGGGGCTATGTGGCGGTCGAATTCTACTTCGGGCGAAAGGGCGAAGTATCTCTCGGAGGCGGTGGCGCGACCGCGCGGAAGGCGCAGCAAAATCTCGAGCGGCTGAAGTCGGCAATGGCTTGCTGGCGATAGGCGCCCTGCCGGATCGGGTCTGTCGTGATCTCGCAGCGATAACGGATCGCCTGCCGGTACCGATCAGGAAAGTTCGCGCGGCGCCCCGGGTGGCGGAGAGACCTTGAAAATATTGATGGAAAGCGAAATCAGGGTGTAATAGCCAAGGATTCCGACCAGATCGATTACGCCATCCGATCCGAGGGCCGCCACGGCGCGCGCATACAGGGCGTCGTCGACAGTGCGCTCGACTTGTGCGGCAATAACAAACGCATGCACGACGGCTTCGTCTTCACGCGGAAAATGCGGAATGTCGCCGGTGCGGATCGCCTCGACCGCCTCGGGCGCAATCCCCGCCTCCAGGGCGAATTTCTTGTGAACATACCACTCATATTCGCTGCCCCAGATGCGGGCCATGGTGATGATGGCAAGTTCGGACAAGCGCTGGGGAAGAAGCGTATCATAGCGGCAGTAGCGCCCCAGCGACTGCGCCCGGTCGGCCAGTTCCGGGCGATGCAGCCAGACGGCAAGCGGACCGGGAACCTCGCCGCGCGGACCCGAGGCGATCATGTCGTGCACTTCGCGTTGCCGCGGGTCATGGCCCGCGGGGTCAGGCGGTTGGATCCGTTGTTCTGGCCATTCGGTCAT
>JAUIBM010000027.1 GCA_030428345.1 Alphaproteobacteria bacterium
GGCGCTCATCCGACTCGATCTTTTCCCGATCGGGTTCGGGACCCAGTATTTCACCTTCCAGAATCTTGTTGATCATCATCGCCTCCAGCCCTGAAAATGGGGATCGGGGCGGTTTTGTGCAAGCAAAACCGAAGATCAGGAGGCGGCGCGATCCATGAATCGCGCCAGCCGGATGTCACGTTCCGTAACGCCATCGCAATCATGCGAGGTCAGCGTCACCTCGACCGTGCGATAGACATTGCGCCACTCCGGATGATGGTCGATCTTCTCGGCATAAAGCGCCACGCTGGTCATGAAGGCGAAGGCTTCGTTGAAATTGCGGAACTCGTAGACGCGCTCGATGGCGTTGCGCCCGTCGCAAATCCTCCAGTTCGGCAGCGACACGAGCGCATCGGCGCGTTCGGTGTCGCTGAGCAGCGTCGTCATGGCCTTGCCCCCCTTGCCTGCCGCAGCATCATCCCGGCCAGGCAACGCGCTGGCTCGTGGTGAAATTGGGCGTCCGGGTGCGACGCCCGGTCAGCGCGAAGCGCTCCTCGACGATGTAAGGTCCGCCGCCTACCGAATCGCGCGATGAAAGGAGCACGAAGCTCGCCGCCTCGAAGGCCGGCGTGGAGAAGCTGCCGCGCAAGGACAGATAGGTGGCGACATCGAAGGGCTTGGCCCCGCGCAGGCGTGCCACGGTGACATGCGGCGCGAATTTGCGACCCTCCGCCTTCAGGCCGATACGCTGGGCGATGCGCTCATGTTCGGATTGCAGCTCCGCCAGCGCCGGCGTGCGCTCCACCCGCGCGTGGATCGAATGCGGCTTGTTGCCGCCGAACACGTCGAGGCCGTTGAGGCGCACGCTCAGCGGGTCGCGCGCCACCCGGCCAAGGCCGTGGGCGATCTCGTCCGCGGTGCGGAAATCGACATCGCCAAAGAAGCGCAGGGTGATGTGATAGTTCTCGGCGTCGATCCAGCGCGCCCCGGAAAGTCCTCCGCGCAGGAAGGACAGCGACATCGCGACATCGCCGGGAATCTCGAGGGCTGTGAACAGTCTTGGCATGGCAACTCCCCTCGAATCACTTTGCTGAAATCAGGGAATCATGGGCCGGCGGGGGCGGCAAGGCATTATTTGCCGTCTTCCCCCGGCAATGAAGCGAGAAACTCCTGCATTGCCGGCAGGAAGCGGGCGACGATCACGTCGACGCCCCGGGCGTTGGGATGCATCCCGTCCGGCTGGTTGAGCGCGGGATCTGCTGCAACGCCGTCGAGATAGAACGGATAGAGCGCGGCGCCATGTCTCCTGGCGATGCGTGCGAAGATCGGGTCGAAGGCGTCGGCATAGGCCTGGCCCATATTGGGCGGGGCGCGCATGCCGGCGATGAGCACCGCGATGCCGCGTTCCTTGAGCCGGGAGACGATGGCGTCGAGATTGGCCTCGGTCTGCTCCGGCGGCAGGCCGCGCAGCGCGTCGTTCGCGCCCAGCTCCACCAGCACGGCGTCCGTTCCCTCCGGCACCGACCAGTCGAGCCGTGCAAGGCCGCCGGCCGTGGTGTCGCCCGACACGCCGGCATTGGCGATCGCCACATCAATTCCCTTAGCGGCGAGTTCGGCCTGCAGTCGGGCGGGGAAGGACTGCCCCTCGGGCAGGCCATAGCCGGCAAACAGGCTGTCGCCGAGCGCGACAATCGCCGGCTCGCTCGCGGCGGAAGCCTTGCCGGCGGGCAGGATCGTCAATATCGCCGCGAGAAAGGCTAAAAGAATCGCATGGGAGCTTTTGTCGCTAAAAATACGCATTACCTAACTTTCACGTGACTTGTCGGTTCGCGCCGTCAAACCATGTTCATATGTGCAACTGCACCATGACGCCGGCAAACCGCCGACACCTCGAACCTAGAGCGCCCATGTCCCCAATTCAATCCGGCCCCGCCGCCCACCCCTCCGCCGCCGGCGAGGCGATCGTCCGCCTCCAAGGGGTGCATCTGACGCTCGTCCAGGGCGCCTCGCGCGTGCATGTCCTCAACGGGGCCAGCCTGTCGGTGCTTTCGGGGGAATCGGTAGCGGTTCTCGGACCGTCGGGTTCGGGAAAGTCGACTCTCCTGATGGTGCTCGCCGGCCTCGAGCGGGCCGATAGCGGCGTGGTGCATGTCGCCGGCCAGGAATTGACGATGCTCGGCGAAGACGATCTCGCCTCGTTTCGCGGGCGATCGATCGGCATCGTCTTCCAGTCGTTCCATCTGATCCCCAACATGACGGCCGTGGAGAATGTCGCCGTGCCGCTCGAACTGGCCGGCGACAGGGAAGCCTTCGCCAAGGCGCGCGCGGAACTGGCCGCCGTCGGCCTGGGCGGGCGCGAGAGCCATTATCCGGGCCAGCTTTCCGGCGGCGAGCAGCAGCGCGTGGCGATCGCGCGGGCGCTGGCGCCCAACCCCGCCATTCTGGTGGCCGACGAGCCGACCGGCAATCTGGACGGGGAGACCGGACGGCAGGTGGCGGATCTGCTGTTCGACAAGCAGCGCGAGCGCGGCACGACGCTGGTGCTGGTGACCCACGACACCCGGCTGGCCGAGCGCTGCGGGCGGATCGTGCGGGTGCGCAACGGCGTCGTCGAGGGCCAGGGCGGCTTCGCCGCGCCGCGCCTGGCGCAGGACGCCTGATCGATGGCGCAGACCGCGAGCGCGCCGTTCCGGCCGGATTCACGCCTGGCGCTGGCCTTCGCCATGCGCGAATTGCGCGGCGGCCTGCGCGGCTTCTACGTGCTGATCGCCTGCATCGCGCTGGGCGTCGCGGCGATCGCCGGCGTCAATTCGGTCGCCAGCGACATTACCGGGGGAATCGCCTCGCAGGGCCGGGCGATCCTGGGCGGCGACGTCGCCGTCTCGATGGTGCAGCAGAAATTCCCGCCCCAGGCGATGGCGTTTCTGCAGAGCGAGGGCGAAATCTCGCAGAGCGTCTCCCTGCGCGGCATGGCTCGCCTCGCCGACGGGAGCGACCAGTCGCTCGTCGAGGTGAAGGCGGTGGACGACAACTATCCCCTGTTCGGCGAGCTGAAATCGTCGGACGGGCCGATCCGCATGGCCGATGCCGGGGCTGACGGCGCCTGGGCCGATCCGATCCTGATGGAGCGGCTCGGACTGAAGCCCGGCGACAGGTTTGCGCTCGGCGAGGCGCAATTCACGCTGATCGGGCCGATCGAGAACGAGCCCGACCGGCTGTCGGACGGCGCGGTGTTCGGGCCGCGCGTGATGCTGACGCTGGCCGGGCTGGAGCGGACCGGCATGGTGCGGCCGGGCTCGCTGACCCGAAACGCCGTCGCGGTGAAGCTCAACGACGATTCGCAAGGCGGGGTGAAGCGCTTTCTCGACGAGACGCGGAAGCGGTTCGGTGAGGATGGCTGGCAGGTGCGCTCGCGCGACAACGCCGCCCCCTCCCTTTCGCGCAATATCGAGCGGTTCTCGCAATTCCTCACGCTGGTCGGGCTGACGGCGCTGATCGTCGGCGGCGTCGGCGTCGCCAATTCGGTGCGCGCCTATCTAGACTCCAAGCGCTCGGTGATCGCCACGCTCAAATCCGTCGGCGCGCCGGCCTCCTTCATCTTCAGGGTCTATCTGATCCAGATCATGCTGCTGGCGCTCGCCGGCATCGCGGTCGGCCTGGTGCTGGGATCGGTGATGCCGATCATCGCGCGCGAGGCGTTGCGCGGCCTGCTGCCGGTGGAATCGGGCAATCTCTTTCATGGAACCGCGATGGGCCTGGCGGCCGTCTATGGCGTGCTCACCGCCTTCGTCTTCGCGGTCTGGCCGCTGGCGCTGGCGCAGGAGACGCAGGCCGCCTCGCTGTTCCGCTCCGCCGGATACGAGGCGCGGCGGCTGCCACGCGCGATCTACCTGGCCATGCTCGCGGCGGGCCTGGCGGCGCTCGCCGGCCTCGCGCTACTGTTCTCGCCCGACCGCCTCGTCGGGTCGGTGTTCATCGGCGGCATCGCGGTCTGCTTCGTGGCGCTGCGCCTGGTCGCCGCCGGCATCGAATGGCTGGCGCGCCACTCGCCGCGGCCGCGCGCGACTGAAATCCGCATGGCGCTCGGCAATATCCACCGGCCGGGCTCGCTCACCGCCTCTGTCGTCCTGTCGCTCGGCCTCGGCCTGGCGCTGATCGTGGCGCTGACGCTGATCGACGGCAGCCTGCGCCGGCAGGTGACGGCCAACCTGCCGAAACAGGCACCGTCCTTCTTCTTTCTGGACATCCAGAACAGCGAAATCGACGCCTTCCGGCAGAAGATCGCCGCGCTGGCGCCTCAGGGCGATTTCCGGGCGGTGCCGATGATGCGCGGACGGATCGTCTCGCTCAAGGGAATCAAGGCGGAGGACTACCCCGCCGCCAAGGGCAGCTGGGTGCTGCGCGGCGACCGGGGCATCACCTATGCGCCGGACAAGCCCGACAATGCGACGCTCGTGGCCGGCGAATGGTGGCCGGCGGATTATTCCGGCGAGCCGCTGGTCTCGTTTTCCGCCGAGGAGGCGGGCGAACTGGACCTGAAGGTCGGCGACCGGGTGAGCGTCAACGTGCTCGGCCGCCCGATCGAGGCGCGCATCGCCAATCTGCGCGCGGTGGAGTGGGAGACCATGTCGATCAATTTCGTCATGGTGTTCTCCCCCAACACCTTCGCCGGGGCGCCGCATGGCTGGCTGGCGACCCTTTCCCTGCCCGGCGGGGCGAGCGACGACATGGCGCGCGACGGGCGCATCCTGCGCGAACTGACGACCGGGTTCCCGGCGGTGACCAGCGTGCGTGTGCGCGACGCCATCGACATGGTGAACACGCTGATCGGGCAGCTGGCGATCGCCATTCGCGCCGCCTCCGCCGTCGCGCTGGCCGCCTCGCTGCTGGTGCTGGCCGGAGCGCTGGCGGCCGGAAACCGGGCGCGCACGCATGATTCGGTGATCCTGAAGACGCTTGGCGCTCGGCGCGGCACGGTGATCCGGTCCTTTGTCTGGGAATATGCGCTGCTGGGCCTCGCCACCGCCCTGTTCGCGCTGGCGGCCGGGGGCCTGGCGGCCTGGTTCGTGGTGACGAGGATCATGCAGTTCCAGGCGGTTTTCGATCCGCTGGTGGCGGTTTCGGTGGTCGCGGCGGCGCTCGCGGTCACCGTCGGACTGGGTCTGGCGGGCACCTGGCGGGTGCTCGGACAGAAAGCTGCGCCGGTTTTGCGCGAATTGTGACCGATTGAGTCAGGAATTCGCCGCAAGATGAAGAATTTGTAAGCCTTTCGGCCTGTGCGGACCTTGTCCGCGCGCGGCAATGTCTCCATATTCATCGCAAGCCTGACGCCGGTCGCGTCCGGCAAGCGTTCAAGCCCGGCGCGAACCCGGGCGCTTCGAGAGGTGGAGACGTATTCATGGCTGACTATCGCAATCCCGCTGGCCGCTTTGGCACGACGGCCAGCCGCACAGATGCGGACATCGATCAGGGCCTTCGCAGCTACATGCTGCGGGTCTACAACTACATGGCCATCGCGCTGGCGCTTACCGGCGTCGCGGCGCTGGGCACGTTCAGCCTTGCGGTGCAGGACGGCCAGCTTACCCAGCTGGGCGTGGTCCTTTACACCAGCCCGCTCAAATGGGTGGTGATGCTCGCACCGCTCGCCATGGTGTTCTTCCTGTCGTTCCGCATCAATTCGATGAGCGTCGGTGCGGCGCAGCTCGCCTTCTGGGTCTATTCGGGAATGGTCGGCATCTCGCTGTCGACGATCTTCCTGGTCTACACCCAGCAGTCGATCACCCAGACCTTCTTCGTGACGGCCGCGGCCTTCGGCGCGCTCAGCCTTTACGGCTACACGACCAAGCGCGATCTGTCGGCGATGGGCTCGTTCCTGATCATGGGCGTGTTCGGCCTGATCATCGCGTCGCTGGTCAATCTGTTCCTGCAGTCGAGCGCGCTGCAGTTCGCCATCTCGGCGATCGGCGTGCTGGTGTTCGCGGGCCTCACCGCCTACGACACGCAGAAGATCAAGAGCATGTATGACTATGTGGCCCATGACGAGACCATGATGGGCCGCACGGCGATCATGGGCGCGCTGAGCCTGTATCTGGACTTCCTGAACATGTTCCTGTTCCTGCTGCAGTTCCTCGGCAACCGCAATTGATCGCGGCATGAACTCGAAATGACAATTCGAAATGACGGGCGGCCTTCGGGCCGCCCTTTTCTTTTGGGGGGCGCGCTGGCAATCATTGGCGACCGATTCTCCCCGACGGACCGCCGCGATGCAGCACACGACAAGCCTCAGACCGGTCCGGGACGACGACGTCCCGGCCATTCACGCGATCTACGAGGAAAGCGTGATGAACGGGGTGGCGACTTATGAAATCGTGCCGCCCGGCATTGGCGAGATGGCGGCGCGCATCGAGGCGGTCACGGCCAACCGCTATCCCTGGCTCGTCGCCGAGTGCGAGGGAAAGGTGGCCGGGTACGCCTATGCCTCGGCGTTCCGAACCCGAGCCGCCTATCGTTATCTCGTCGAGGATTCGATCTATATCGCGCCCAACATGCGCGGGCGCGGCGTGGGACGCCTGCTGCTCGACCGGTTGATCGAGGATTGCCGCCAGCTCGGCTTCCGCCAGATGGTGGCGGTCATCGGCGGCGCGCATCCCGCCTCCATCGGCCTGCACCGGGCCGCCAATTTCGTCTCCGCCGGCCGCATGGTCGGAACCGGCTACAAGTTCGGGCGCTGGCTGGATACCGAGATCATGCAATTGGCGCTGGGCGAGGGCGTGGAGACGCTGCCGCGGGACGAGGCCTATCCGGGAACGCTGTATCGCGGCTAGGCGTCGAAGCCGGGTCTCAGACCGGGAACAGCTTCGGCTTGCCCTCGAAGAAGCGCAGGACCGCCGCCAGCTCGTGGCCGCGCTTGAGGATCTGCCCGGTGCCGTTGACCACCGAGAAGGCGCCCTGGCGGCGGGCGAGTTTCGGGTTCTTCTCGATCCGGTAGAGCGGGATTTCGGCCGAGCGGCGGAAGACGGAGAACACGGCCCGGTCCCGCAGCATGTCGATGGCGTAGTCGCGCCACTCGCCGTCAGCGACCTTGTAGCCGTAGACATTGAGGATCTGGTTGAGTTCGCGCCGGTTGAAGGAAACGATTTCGGGTGCTTTTTCGGTTCTGGCTGGATAGAGCGGCACCACATTGCCCGCGCTTCCAGCGTTGCGCTCCGGCTCTATTTCCTCCGAAAAATCCGTCATGGCTCGACCGCGCTCCAAATCCTCTTCGGTAATCGCAAATGATGCTGCCTGTCGGGGCATTTTGCAAGACCGGCCGGGCTGGCGAAAATATCACCGTCTCGCCGCAATTCGGTCATGCAAGCGGCACGATTGACGGCGATTGTTACATCGTTGCCTCAGACGGCCCGGCCTTGCCGGTCTTGGTATCGCCCCCCAGCCCCCATCGCCGGCATGCCGGGCCAGTCTGTCTGAGTGCACTCAATCCCCAAAGCCTCGAAGCCAGTCGCAAGACTGGCTTCTTTTTTGTCCGGTCGGGCGATCGCGCGCGGACGGGTTCCGCGCGGAAGGGCTCAGCGCGGCAGATCGGCGAGCACGAGAGCCGAGACGATCGGGCCGGGTGTGCCCTCGCCGGTCTTCTTCTGCAGGATGATGGCGCAGGAATCATAGCCGCGCCGCCCCATGTCCTGGAGCCGGAACTCTGCGACCAGCGGCTTGTCGCCGACCATGCCGATCATTTCCATGCTGCGCACGACGTTGGAATAGACGATGTTGCGGCCCTTGTTCTCGCCCCGCTTAACGGCGACGGTCGAGCCATGGTCGAAATAGACCACCCACAGCGTCGATCCGGCCGATTGCGGCGCCTGCGGCACGGTCACCGTCAGCACGCCGTTGTCGGCCTTCGCCTGGATCGCGCCGCTCGACAGGCCCTTGTCGGTGCCGGCGAGCGTGGCGAGCGCCTCGCTCACCGCCTTGCCGCGCGAGCCGACAACGTCCATCCGGCCATTGATCACGGCCTGCGGGGTGTAGACGCTGCGGCTGCCCAGGCTGACCGCATAGGCGCGCTGGCGCCGGGTCGATTCGGGCGAACCGAAGGTGTCCTTCCAGCCGAGATAGTCCCAGTAGTCGACATGCCAGGACAGCGCCAGCGTGTCGTCGGACTTGGACAATTCGGTCATCACCCTGTCGGCCGGCGGACAGGAGGAGCACCCCTGGCTGGTAAACAGCTCGACCACCCCGGTCGGCTGGCGGATCTCGACGGATTGCGAGGCGGCGCCGGGGGCGGAGGCCGCGAGGGCCACGAGGGCGAGCGCCCCTATCGAGGCGAAACGAAGGCTTCCGGCACTGGGACGGGACACGGGCGGCTTCCTTGAAGATGGCAGGGCGCGCCCTTCCGCGACGACGCCCTCAACGCCATGACAGTTACGAAACCGGCGTTTCAATTGCGACTCACTTATGGGTGAGAGCCGCGTGCCCGAAGGCGGAGAATCGGCAGGCGGCCGTCGGGGGATCGCGCCGCCCGACGGCCGCCCGCGCATCATGCGGCGCGGTTCAGATTGCGCAGGACATAGGGCAGGATGCCGCCATTGCGGAAGTAATCCAGCTCGTCCAGCGTATCGATGCGGGTCAGCAGGGTGATCTGCTTGGTCGAACCGTCGTCGAAGACGATGTCGGCCGCCAGTTCCTGGCGCGGTGTCAGGTCGGCGAGGCCGCGCAGGGTCACCTTTTCCTTGCCGGTCAGGCCGAGGCCGGCCCAGCTCTGCCCGCCGGTGAAGACCAGCGGCAGCACGCCCATGCCGACGAGGTTCGAGCGGTGGATGCGCTCGAAGGATTCGGCGATAACCGCGCGCACGCCCAGCAGGCGCGTGCCCTTGGCCGCCCAGTCGCGCGAGGAGCCGGTGCCGTATTCCTTGCCGGCGAAGATGACCAGCGGCACGCCCTCCTCCTTGTAGCGCATGGCGGCGTCATACATCGCCATCTGCTCGCCCGAGGGGTAGTGGCGGGTATAGCCGCCCTCGACGCCGTCCAGCATCTGGTTGCGGATGCGGATATTGGCGAAGGTGCCGCGCATCATCACCTCGTGATTGCCGCGGCGCGAGCCATAGGAGTTGAAGTCGACCGGGCGGACCTGGCGGTCGGTCAGGTAGTGACCGGCCGGGGTCGTCGCCTTGAACGAACCAGCCGGCGAGATGTGGTCGGTGGTGATGGAATCCTGGAACAGGCCCAGCACGCGCGCGTCGATCACGTCGTCGACGGTATCCGGCTCCATGGTCATCCCCTCGAAATAGGGGGGATTCTGGACATAGGTCGACTGCGAGTTCCAGTCATAGGTCTCGCCGCCGGAGATCGCGATGTTCTGCCAACCCTTGTCGCCCTTGAAGACGTTGGAATAGCGGTTGCGGAACATGCCCTCATTGATCGAGGAGCGGATGAGATCGGCGATTTCCTTCGAGGTCGGCCAGATGTCGCGCAGATAGACATCCTTGCCGTCGCTGTCCTGGCCAAGCGGCTCGTTGACCAGGTTGACATGCAGCGAGCCGGCGATGGCGTAGGCGACGACCAGCGGCGGGGAGGCCAGGTAGTTGGCGCGCACGTCCGGGTTGACGCGGCCCTCGAAATTGCGATTGCCGGAAAGCACCGAGCAGGCGACGAGGTTGTTCTGGTTGATCGCCTCGGAGATCTCCTCCGGCAGCGGGCCGGAATTGCCGATGCAGGTGGTGCAGCCATAGCCGACGAGGTTGAAGCCCATGGCGTCGAGATCGGCCATCAGGCCGGCCTTTTCCAGATAGTCGGTAACGACCTGCGAGCCGGGGGCGAGCGAGGTCTTGACCCATGGCTTGACCGAAAGGCCCTTTTCGCGGGCGCGGCGGGCCAGAAGGCCGGCCGCGATCAGCACGGAAGGGTTGGAGGTGTTGGTGCAGGAGGTGATGGCCGCGATGACCACGTCGCCGTCGTCGATTTGGTAGTTCTGGCCGCGAACCGCATAGCGCTTCTGACGCTGCTGGGGCTGCGCCGCGCCTTCCTCGATGAACTCGGCTTCCGCCTCGCTCTTGGGCGGGGAAGCGGGGTTCTTGCCGCCGCCCTTGATCTCCGGCAGCACCTTCTCGAAGGCGGTGTCGGCGTCGCTCAGCGCGACGCGGTCCTGCGGGCGCTTGGGGCCGGCCAGCGACGGGACGACCGAGGACATGTCGAGGCCCAGCGTGTCGGTGAAGACCGGGTCGGGGGTGTCGTCGGCGCGCCACATGCCCTGTGCGCGGGCATAGGCCTCGACCAGCGCGATGCGGTCCTCCTCGCGGCCGGAGGCCTTGAGATAGGCGATCGTGTCCTTGTCGATCGGGAAGAAGCCGCAGGTCGCGCCATATTCGGGCGCCATGTTGGCGATGGTCGCCTGGTCTTCCAGCGAAAGATGCGACAGGCCCGGGCCGTAGAACTCGACGAACTTGCCGACGACGCCCTTCTTGCGCAGCATCTGCGTGACGGTGAGCACCAGGTCGGTCGCGGTGGTGCCTTCCGGCAGGCGGCCGTCGAGGCGGAAGCCGACGACTTCGGGGATCAGCATGGTGACGGGCTGGCCGAGCATGGCCGCCTCCGCCTCGATGCCGCCCACGCCCCAGCCCAGGACCGAAAGGCCGTTGACCATGGTGGTGTGCGAATCGGTGCCGACCAGCGTGTCGGGATAGGCGACCGTCTCGCCGTCGATCTCGCGGGTCCACACGGTCTGGGCCAGGTATTCCAGGTTGACCTGGTGGCAGATGCCGGTTCCGGGGGGCACGACGCGGAAATTCTCGAAGGCCTGCTGGCCCCATTTCAGGAAGACATAGCGCTCGCCATTGCGGTCATATTCCAGATCGACATTCTTGGCGAAGGCGTCGGACTTGCCGAAATAATCGACCATGACCGAGTGGTCGATGACGAGATCGACCGGCACTTGCGGGTTGATGACCGCCGCCTTGCCGCCGAGCTTCAGCGTGGCGTCGCGCATGGCGGCGAGGTCGACCACGGCCGGCACGCCGGTGAAGTCCTGCATCAGCACGCGGGCCGGACGATAGGCGATTTCCTTCTCTTCCTTGCCGCGATTCTCGAGCCACTGGGCGACGGCGCGGATGTCGTCTGCGGTGACCGAGCGGCCATCCTCGAAGCGAAGCAGGTTCTCCAGCAGCACCTTCAGCGAGAAAGGCAGGGAGGACGCCCCGGCAAGGCCGTTCTTCTCTGCTTCGGTGAGGGAGTAGTAGACATAGGGCTTGCCGTTCACATCCAGGGTGCGGCGGCATTTGAAGCTGTCGAGCGAATTCAGCATGGTGCGTGTTCCGTTGTTTGCGAGCGCTCCGGAAGGGGCAAACACTGGCGTAGTGGAACACGCCGATAAGCGGGTACGGCCATTTCCGCATGTTTGCCCGGTTCGGACCCCCGAAAAGGGAAATCGTTTTTCCGGTGCAAAGGGTTGTGGACCAGCCGGCCGCTGGCGCAGTCGGGCCGCTTATAGTGGCAATTTGAAAACGAGTGAATAGGCGGGACGCGGTTTTTTCGAACCGTTCCAGAAAAGCACGCGCGCGGTCCGGCTTCGTTGCAGGGTTGCGAATATCTCCGGCTGCACGCTAACATGGCGGCGGATCGGTGGCTGCAGCAAGGGGGGCGCCATGAGGCATGCGGGCAAGCTACGAAACATCGCGCTGGCGCTGGCGGCGGCCGGAACCCTGATGCTTGCCGCGGTCGCGACGGCCTGGTCGGCCGAGGGCGACTGGATCGGCCCGTTGGAGGCCAAGCGTGCGATCACGCAGGCGAAGGCCCAGGGCCGGATCGTGACCACCTTCCGCTGTCGTCCCGCGCAGAAGCTGAAAATGCTGCGATCCATGGAGGTGCGCATCGTTACCGCACCCAATCCGCAGAAGCGCGAATGGGAGACCTATATCAATCGCGGCCCGCTGAATTTCCGGCCGGGACCGCCGAGCGAATGGAACCAATGGCGACGCGTTTCACAAGACGATGTGCCGGGAACCGGCACGATGACGCGATGCGTCCTGTTCCACAAGAAATAGCGCCTGCCGCAATCGTTGGGATCACCAGATGAAAAACTCGATGACGTTTGCGGGATTGGTCGGCGCGTTCGCGGTCTGCTGCATGGCCGTCCTGTCTGCCCCGCCAGCCAATGCCGGCGATAGCGGCTGGATGCCTCTGAGCAAGGTCAAATCCCATCTTTCCGCGCTCAAGGCGAGCGGACAGCTGCCGGTTTCGATCGATTGCCGCAATGATTCGAAGGTGAAGTCGACCTGGAAGCCGTTCGTTCGCATCCAGTCGAAGCCCAATGCCTCCGGCACGAAATGGTATGTGATCTCCAAGGTTGAGTTCCGCGACTTTCAGCCGGGCAGTCCCCTCGACAAGAACCGGCCCAAATGGCGCGTCGTGTCGCGCAAGATCGTTCAAGGCGGGGGTGGTGGCACGAAACTCTTTTGCACGATCTGGCATGGCTAGGCGGCATGCGATGGAAGCGAGGAATTCATGAAGCGAATGATGTTGTTGCCGGCCATGCTCGCCGCCGTCTTCATGATGTGGCCGGCCGTGGCCTACGCCCAGTCGGTCGATTACACCATGGGCGATGCCTTCACCGCGCTGGTGCGCTGGCTGCCGTTTCTGGTGTTTCAGGGTTTTGCCTTCA
>JAUIBM010000595.1 GCA_030428345.1 Alphaproteobacteria bacterium
TTCCGACGAAACCGCCGACGAGGCGGCGAAGATGCAGGACGTCATCGACTCGCAGAACCTGTGGGACCTCGACAGCCAGGTCGAGATGGCGATGGAAGCGCTGCGCTGCCCGCCGGGGGACGCCTCCGTCGACAAGCTTTCCGGCGGCGAGCGGCGCCGCGTGGCGCTGTGCAAGCTGCTGCTGCAACAGCCCGATTTGCTGCTGCTCGACGAGCCGACCAACCATCTCGACGCCGAGACCATCGCCTGGCTGGAAAAGCATCTGCGCGAATATCCGGGCTCGGTGCTGATGATCACCCACGACCGCTACTTCCTCGACAATGTGACGGGCTGGATCCTCGAACTGGATCGCGGCCGCGGCATTCCCTATGAGGGCAATTACACCGCCTATCTGCAGGCCAAGGCCAAGCGCATGCAGCAGGAGGGCCGCGAGGAGGCGAGCCGGCAGCGCGCGATCTCGCGCGAATCGGAGTGGATGGCGGCTTCCCCCAAGGCGCGGCAGGCCAAGTCCAAGGCCCGCATCAAGGCCTATGACGAACTGGTGCGCGCGGCGGCCGACCGGCGGCCGGGCGACGCGCAGATCGTCATCCCCTCCGGCGAGCGGCTGGGGCAGGTGGTGATCGAGGCGGATGGCCTGTCCAAGGGCTATGGCGACACGCTGCTGATCGACGGGCTGGAATTCAAGCTGCCGCCGGGCGGCATTGTCGGCGTGATTGGGCCGAACGGCGCGGGCAAGACCACGCTGTTCCGCATGATCACCGGCCAGGAGAAGCCGGATGGCGGCGAAATCCGCATCGGCGAGACGGTGCGCCTTGGCTATGTCGACCAGAGCCGCGACTCGCTCAACCCGGACAAATCCGTCTGGGAGGAGATTTCCGGCGGCGCGGAGGTCATCAAGCTGGGCAAGCACGAGGTCAATTCGCGCGCCTATTGCTCGTCCTTCAACTTCAAGGGCGGCGACCAGCAGCAGAAGGTCGGCACGCTCTCGGGCGGTCAGCGCAACCGCGTGCACATGGCCAAGCTGCTCAAGGAAGGCGGCAATGTGCTGCTGCTCGACGAGCCGACCAACGATCTGGACACCGAGACGCTGGCGGCGCTGGAAGACGCGCTGGAAAACTTCGCCGGCTGCGCCGTCATCATTTCGCATGACCGCATGTTCCTCGACCGCCTGGCGACGCATATCCTGGCCTTCGAGGGCGACAGCCACGTCGAATGGTTCGAGGGCAATTTCGAGGATTACGAGGCCGACAAGATCCGCCGGCTGGGCGCGGACAGCGTCAATCCGAAGCGGGTGACCTACAAGCGCCTGACAAGATAGAAAGTCAGGTCCGGGGAGCGGCCTCCGACCGGTTGGGCCGCACCTCATCGCCGGCGGTTTTCGCCTGTGCGGGCGATCGCGCTATATGCTGCGATCGCCAAATGACAAATGCGTCTCGTTTGGCGGGAAGGAGGACCTGGCAATGTCGAAATCTTCGACTACCATGACTGAGCTTCTGCCAAATCCGCATCCCGGCGTGATTCTGCTTGAGGAATTCCTGAAACCGATGGGTCTCAGCCAGAACGCGCTTGCCCGCGCCGTTTACGTGCCGCCTGGCAGGATCAACGAAATCGTCCTGGGCAAGCGGTCGAGACCGCCGATACCGATTTGCGCCTCGCGCGTTATTTCGGCATGTCGGAGGGCTTTTTCCTGGGACGCAGGCGGATCATGATCTGCTGGAAAGGCGTCGGCAGATCGACAGCGAATTGAGCGCGATCGAGCCGAGAGCGGCGTAAGAGGCAAACCAAGAAAGAGGCGGGGGCGATGCAGGAACTGCTGGACAGGATCAGCAGCGCGCTGGAACACATCACCATACGCACTTCCAACCCGCATCCTGCGCCGATGGGCCCGAACCGTCCACACCCCTGAGCATTTGCGCACGTTGCGCATGCGCGCCTCGTGCTATCTTGGATTGACGGAACAGCAGGCAGGCGAGGGCCGGTGAGGAATTTTGCTTCGATTGCAAACATGAAAGGCGGCGCGCTGGCCGCCGCCGCCGCGTTCATGGTCTTCGTCGCAGTGACCACCGCCGTCGTCACGCGCCCGGTGGAGGATTTCGTGCGCGATTTGATGATGAGCGCGATCTCCCCCTTCACCGATCCGCCGCCCGGCATCGTTGTCGTCGCGGTGGACGAGGCGACGCTCGCCACCTTCCGCTACCGCTCGCCGATCGACCGGGGGTTTCTGGCGCAATTGGTGACGAAGATCGCCTCGGGCAATCCACGCGCCATCGGCCTCGATCTGCTGTTCGACCAGGCGACGGAGCCCGAACGGGACGCCGCCCTGCAGGCGGCAATCGCAGCACTGCATGCCGAGGCGCCCAGCTTCGAGGCCACGGACTGGGCGGAAATTACCGGGCTCTACTCGCTGCTGCAACAGGTTCAACCCTCACCGGTCGTGGAACTCAATCGCGCCGCCGCCATCGCCATGCGCGATGGCCCCCGGG
>JAUIBM010000028.1 GCA_030428345.1 Alphaproteobacteria bacterium
GGCTTCGAAATCGCCTTCCTGGTAGGCGGTGAGATGCCGGTAGTCGTCGCGAACCGGGGCGAACACGTCGAGATTGACGGCGACCTCGTCGCCGATCGGCTCGCCGCAATGGACGACGTTGGGGGGAATGCGAACCACTTCGCCCGGACCCACTTCCACTACTTCCTCGCCGATCGTGAAACGCACGCGTCCCGACAAGATGTAGGCAAGCTGTTCGAACGGATGGGAATGCGGCCTGACGTCCATTCCCGGCTCCAGCCAGTTCATGACCATCAGGGCGTTGTCGCCGCGAAAGGCGGTCCGGCTGACGCCTTTGCGCACTTCCTCACGCGGCAGGGTTTCCCATTTGTAGACGTTCACATTCCCCGCCATGGTCAGTTTCCGGCGTTCACGGCGTCGTAGAAGGACTGGATCAGCGGGTCCTTCTTGAGCCAGGTGTCGACCACGCTTGCGGTCTTGGCCTTCATCTCGTCGAGATCGGAAAGCTGGGTGATGGTCACGCCCTTGCCCTTCAGGAACTCGGCGACTTCGCCTTCCTGGTCGGCCGCCAGCTTGTAGGCCTGTGCGGTGGTTTCACGCCCTGCTTCCTCGAGCTTGGTCTGAATGTCGGCGGGCAGCTTCTGCCAGCCGATGTTCGACATCATGATCACGCCCGGCCAGAAATAATGGCCAGTAAGGGTCACGCTCTTGGCCGCGTCATACAGGCTTTCGGACTGAATCGAGGACAGGTTGATCTCGACGGCGTCGATCGTTCCTGTCTCAAGCGCGGAATAAACCTCGCCATAGGCCATGCCGATCGGATTGACGCCCACCGCTTCCCAGGTCGCCTTGTGCAGCGGGATCGGCACGATGCGTGTCTTCAGGCCGGCGAAATCGGCCAGTTTCTCAACCGGCTTGCCGCGAGCCAGGAAGTGGCGCTGGCCGGCTTCGATGTAGCCGAGGCCCTTGATCTGCTTCTGGTCCAGCGAATCCAGCAATTCCTGGCCGACCGGCGACAACAGCGCCTTGGACAATTGGTCATAGGTCTTGACGACGAATGGCAGCTGCAGCGCGTCGAATGCGGATGCGCCGATCGCCAGCGGGAGGGTCGGCGAGGAAACGAGCGCGCCATCGATCGTTCCGATCTGGATGCCTTCCAGCAATTGCTTGTCGTCGCCAAGCTGGCGGTCGCCATAGACCTCGATCTTGACCTTGCCATCGGTCTTTTCGGCGACGCGCTTGGCGAAGTCTTCCAGTCCGGTCTGGAACAGATGCTTGGAAGATGCGGCGTGGCCGAACTTCAGCACGATCTCCTGGGCGTTTGCGGCCGTGCCAAGGCACAGCAGCGAACCCACAAATGCGGCAAGCAGTTTCATTCTCTTCTCCTCCACTTGTTTCGCTAATCGAAATGATGTTCGTATTATCAAAACAACAATGCCGGCTGTCAACCGCAAAGCGTGCCGGGCGGCGCGTTAGCGTCATTGAAGACGGCCCCTCGCCGTCGCTTCGGTGCCGTTCGCCGGCTCGATCATGCGCTTGCGCCACGGGTATTTGACAGCCTTGCGCCCTTCGCCCTAGCCTTCTCGTCAGGCGGCCGGCCCTGTGTGCGGGCAAAGGCCGTGGAGGCCCACAATGCTTCACCTTTCCACTTCCGCAGCTTCTGCAGTGGGCGCTGCTTTCCTGGCTTCCCTCGTCGAGGTGGTGGAGGCTTTCACCATCATTCTTGCCGTCGCCACCTTGCGCGGCTGGCGGCCCGCCATTGCCGGAACCGCCGCCGCGCTGGCGTTGCTGGTTCTGCTGGTGCTCGTCCTGGGGCCGGTCCTGGACCGGGTTCCCATCCACCTGCTGCAATTGGCGATCGGCATCCTGCTGCTGCTTTTCGGGCTTGGCTGGTTGCGAAAGGCGGCGCTGCGAGCCGGCGGGGTGATCGCCCTGCATGACGAAGACCTGATCTTCGCGCGCGAAACTTCCCGGCTCGGCGGCGAGGAACCGGACCGGCGTCGCCCGCGGCAATGGATCGCAGGGATCGCCGCCTTCAAGGCGGTGCTGCTGGAGGGGCTGGAGGTGGTGTTCATCGTGATCGCGGTCGGAGCGGGACGGGGATTGCTGTTCCCAGCAAGTCTTGGCGCGCTGGCGGCTGTCGCCCTGGTGCTGGCGATGGGGGCCGCGGTTCACCGGCCGCTCTCGCGCGTTCCGGAAAACGCGCTCAAATTTGTCGTCGGTGTCATGCTGTCGGCATTCGGCGTGTTCTGGACCGGCGAGGGCATCGGCGTCGAATGGCCGGGCGGCGATCTCGCGCTTCCCGTGCTCGCGGCCTTGTTCCTCGCGACGGGCCTTGCCGCCGCAGCGATCGCGCGGGGCGCTTCGGGAAGGGCCCACGCATGATCCTGCTGAAGGAAGTGGCGGGCGAACTCTATTCGATGTTTGTCAGCGACGCCGCGCTGACCGCCTGCGTGCTCGCCATCGTGATGCTGGCGGCGCTGATCGTGCAGGTTCTTGGCGCCGATCCCTTGCTGGCCGGCGCATTTCTTGCCTTCGGCTGCATGGCGCTCGTTCTCGCCAGCGTCTGGCGCGCGGCGCGGGCCAGACGATAGCCCTGCTAAGCCGTTTCCAAGTGGACCAAAGCCTTGTAGAGGTCGCGTATCCTGCGCGTTACCGGCCCCGGCGAATGGGTCATGGCGCGCTCGTCGATTGTGGAGACCGGAGTCTGCGCGCCGAAGGTGCCGGTGATGAACGCCTCGTCCGCGCCATAGGTCTCAACCAGGGAAAAATTGCGCTCGAACACGGGAATTGCGTTGTCCCGGCAAAGCGCGATGACATTGGCGCGCGTGATGCCGGGCATGCAGTAGTCACCGGTCGAGGTCCAGACCTCGCCCCTTCGCACAATGAAGAAATTGCAGGAATTGGTGGTGTTGACGAAGCCATGCGGGTCGAGCATCAGCGCTTCGTCAGCGCCGGATTTCTGGGCGTGGATGCCGGCCAGAATGCAGTTCAGCTTGGAATGGGAATTGAGCTTGGGATCCTGGGTCAGCGGCAACCCGCGATGGAACGGTACGGTGGCGAGCGTGATGCCGCGCTGGAACGTGGATTCGGACGGTCGCGAATGCTCCATGATGATGACGATGGTCGGGCCGGACCGGGAAAGCCGCGGGTCCTGGAACGGCTTCGCCTTGACGCCGCGCGTCACCATCAGCCTCGCATGGACGTCCTCGTGCATGCCGTTGGTTGCGGCCGTATCGTCCAGCGCCTGGCGCAGGCCGGCCCGGTCCATGCCGATGTCCAGATCGATCGCCTTTGCCGCCTCGAACAGGCGATCGAGATGGGCGTCGAGGAACGCCCATCGCCCATTGTAGAGACGCACACCCTCCCAGACGCCGTCGCCTAGCAGAAAGCCCGAATCATAGACCGAAACCATGGCCTCGGCGCGCGGCACGATGCGCCCGTTGACATAGATGCGGATGCCGGCATTGCGGTCGTCGAGATCGGAATCGTGGGTGGACACGGTGGAAAGGTCTGGCATAAGGCGTCCTTCAGGGGCGGCAGCAATGCCGCGAACCATGCACGGGCGAAATTTCATTCGCAAGGGACCGGAGCGCCATGAGTGGGCATCGCGAAACATTGCGCCAGATCTGGCAGGCGGGCGTTGCAGCGGTCGGCGGGAAGGCCTGCGTCCTGCATGCGCTTGGGGAAATCGCACCGCCTCCGCCGAACCTCATTCTGTCGGTCGGCAAGGCGTCGCTGCCGATGTGCGAGGCGGCGCTTGAATATTTCGGCGCCGCAATTCCCGCGCTGGTCGTCGCCAAATACGGGCATGTCGCGCGCACAAACGATCTGCCGGTGCGCGTCATCGAGGCTGGCCATCCGACGCCGGACGAAAACAGCCTGACTGCCGGTGCGGCCTTGCTGGAGGCGGCCTGTGGCGCGAAGCCGGGCGACCGGCTTCTGCTGCTGGTCTCGGGCGGGGCGTCGGCGCTCGCAGAAGTTCCGCTCGGCCTGACGCTCGAGGAGATACGCGTTGAAAACCAACGCATGCTCGCAGAGGGACTCGACATCCACGCGATCAACGCCCGCCGCCGGAGCTATTCGCGGATCAAGGGCGGCGGCTTGCTCGCCGCCTTTGCCGGCGGCTGCGCCGACGTCCTGGCGATTTCCGACGTCGCGGGAGATTCGCTGGCCGTTATCGGGTCAGGCATCGGCCTTTGTCCCGATCGGGAGGACATGACCTGTAGCGGCCGGGTCATCGCCTCCAACGCCATCGCCCGGGCCGCCTGCGCCCGCAGTGCGGCGGAGTCGGGCTGGCGCGTCGTCGCCAATGACGAGGCGCTGCACGAGGATGTCTTTCAACTGGCCCCCGCGATCGCGCGGCGGCTGATCGACGGGCCCGCTGGCGTCACCATTCTCGGCGGCGAGCCGACGGTGCATCTGCCGCCCGATCCGGGCAATGGCGGGCGGGCGCAGGCGCTCGCCCTTGCGCTGGCGCGTGAACTCGACGGCGAGCCCGGCGTCTCGCTGCTGGTCGCCGGCACGGACGGTACCGACGGTCCGGGGCATGCGGCGGGAGCCTTCGCCGACAGCCGGACCTGGCAATCCCGACCTGGCGGGGTCGATGCGCTGGCCCGCGCGGACAGCGGGTCCTGGCTGGCGGATGCCGGTTCCCTGTTCATCAGCGGCCCGACCGGAACCAATGTCATGGATCTGCTGATCGCGATTCGCGACTAAAGGTCGAACGAGCCCGCCACAATGGCCTCCAGCGCTTCGCCGTCCTCGGCGGTGAAGGCGTCGGGATTGTCGGAATCGATGTCGAGAACCGCGATGAGCGCGCCGCCGGCAAAGACCGGCACGACAATCTCGGACCGGGTCGAGGAGGCGCAGGCGATGTGGTCGGCGAAGGCGTCGACATCGGGGACGATCAGCGTCTTGCCGTTGCGGGCCGCAGCGCCGCAGACCCCGCGCGAAAACGGGATCGTCAGGCAGCCATGACCGCCCTGATAGGGCCCGATCTTCAGTAGCTGCGGAGCGACGACGCGGTAGAACCCGACCCAGTGGAAGCGCTCGAAAGCGTGGAACAACTCGCAGGAAATGGTCGCCATCTTGGCGATCGCGTCATCCTCTCCCGCCACGAGGGCCGCGATGCGGCCCGAGACCTCCCGCCATGACTCTCCGGTTGCGACCGTCGCTTCCATGGTCAGGCCTCGGCTATCGCGTCGAGCGCGGCAAGATAGCCACGCAGGCCCAGTCCGGCGATCACGGCCCTGGCGATCGCCGCGATATAGGAGTGATGGCGAAAGCCCTCGCGGGCATGCACGTTGGAGATATGCACCTCGTAGACCGGCAGGGCGACGCCGGACAAGGCGTCCCGAATGGCGATCGAGGTGTGGGTATAGGCGCCGGCATTGATCACGATGGCGTCGCACTCGCCGCGCGCCGCGTGAATCCGGTCGATCAGCGTCCCCTCGTGATTGCTCTGGAAGCACAGTGCCTGCATTCCCAGCCCCTCCGCATGGGCCGTGCATTGGCGCTCGAGGTCGGCGAGCGTCATGCTGCCATAGATCTGTGGCTCGCGCGTGCCGAGCAGGTTCAGGTTTGGGCCGTTGAGGATGAGAACCGTCTTGCTCACGCCGAGATCTCCCGAGACTTAGTCTTCCTCCCTTAGCAGCAAGCCCGCCTTGGGCAAAGCCCGGGGATTGCCGGCGCCCAGCCAGGTTCCGTTTCGGCGGCCAAGCCGTTCATTGCCGGGGCGAACAGCCCTCCGGCCATGCCTTTCGGGAGCCGGGCTTATCCCCGTCCGCGAGGATGCGCTCAAACTTGCCCCGTTTGGAACGGGAAGTGGAGCGATGATGACAGGCAAGGATGCGAATGCCGGCGATGCGCTGCGGCTGGCCGTGGCGGCGGTGGCGCATGAACTGCCGGTAGAGCAGGCCGCGCTGCTGGCGGTTGTCGAAGTGGAGAGCGGAGGGCGCATCGGCGCGCGCATTGCCGGGCGCCTGGAGCCGCTGATCCGCTTCGAGGGGCATTATTTCTATCGCCTGCTGCCGGCGGCACGGCGCAATCGCGCGCTCGCAGGCGGACTGGCGCATCCGGTCGCCGGGCGGGTGCGCAATCCCCTGCGTCAGGCGGCGCGCTGGCGATTGCTGGAGGCGGCTTGCGCCATCGACCGGCCGGCAGCGCTTGCCTCTGTCTCCTGGGGCGTGGGGCAGGTGATGGGCGCGCATTGGCGCTGGCTCGGCTATGGCGGTATCGAGGCGATGGTGGCCGATGTGCGCACCGGCATCGAGGGTCAGGTCCGCCTGATGGCGCGCTTCATCCGCGAAGCCGGCTTGGCCGAACGCCTGCAGGCTCATGACTGGCAAGGGTTCGCCCGCGCCTATAACGGGCCGACCTATCGCAGCAATCGATATGACGAGCGGATGGCGCAGGCCTATGCCCTAATCGTCGGTGAGAAGCCGGCGAGGCCGGCGCGCAACACCATGGCCACACTGGCGCTCGGCGCGGGTGGGCCGGCGGTGGAAGCCTTGCAGCGCGATCTGCGCCTGCTGGGATATCCGCTGATCGCCGACGGCGATTTCGGCTTTGCCACGCAGGCCGCGCTCAGGCAGTTCCAACGGGAAAACGGCTTGCGCCCGGATGGGGTCTACGGGGCGCGCAGCATGGAAGCGATGGGCCGCCAAATGCCGCCCGCCGCCCGTTCCGCCTGAGGGATTGCCCTTGCTTTCCAAGCCGCCGGGGCTGGTGTATCAAATCCGCATGAGACAGAACCAGACAGCCAAGCAACAGCAAGTCGAAGCCCTCATGTGCGCTGCGCCGGTGATTCCGGTCGTCATCGTCGATGATCCCGCCAAGGCGGTGATCATGGCGCGCGCGCTGGTCGCGGGCGGCTTGCCGGCGATCGAGGTAACCCTGCGCACCCCGCGCGCGCTGGAATGCCTCGCGGCGATCGCCAGCGAGGTAGAGGGAGCGATCCCCGGCGCGGGAACGGTGCTGGAGCCGGCCCAGATCGAGGCGGTCGAAAAGGCCGGCGCCCGGTTCATGGTCAGCCCGGGCACGTCACCCAGGCTGCTCGACGCCGCCGATGACAGCGCGACCCCGCTGCTGCCGGGCACCGCCACCGCCAGCGAGATCATGACGCTGGGCGAGCGCGGCTATCGGCATTTGAAGTTCTTTCCCGCTTCGCTGGCCGGCGGCGCTCCCTATCTCAAGGCGCTTTCATCGCCCTTGCCGCAATTCCGGTTCTGCCCGACCGGCGGCGTTTCCATGTCGAATGCCCGCGATTATCTGGCGCTGCCGAATGTCTTGTGCGTCGGCGGGTCGTGGGTCGCACCGGTCGACGCTGTGGAAGCGGGTGATGCCGCAGCAATCGAAAAGCTGGCGCGCGAGGCGTGCGGCCTGAAGGTCTGAGCCTGCTTCACGCGCCCCGCATCACCCTCTATTCTCGTGCGATGAGGAAGTTCTGGCGCGTATTGGGCTCCCAGAGGGGGCAGGTATCGGTCTATCTGGCTGTTGCGGTCGTCGCCACGCTGGCGGTGACGCTGGTCGCCATGCAGCTTGCGGGTGAGCGGGCGCGCGTGGAGACAACGCGCCATGCGGAAGAGTCGCTGCGCCTCAACGCGGCAAGCCTGCTCGGCTATCTCGACAAATATCGCCATCTGCCCGCGCTGGCCGCCCGAAGGCTCGACGCGCAAACGCTGTCGGCGGAGAATTTTCCCGCCGATCGGCATGAGCAGGCGAAGGAGATCGTTTCCGAGATACAGGCGCTTTCGGGCGCGGTCGACGCCGCGTTTCTTCACCTCGACGGCCGCGTGGCGGCTTCGGCCAACGGTTTTCTGGAGCAAGCCCTGCCTTCGCGGGAATCGGAATTGATCTCGGCCGGGCTGCAAGGGCGCCTTGGACGGGCGACAGTGACCGGGCCTTCGGGACGGCGAGCCTATGTGTTTGTTTCGCCGATCCGCAATGACGGCGAAATAACCGGGTTGTTGGCGATTGCCGCGCCGCTGGAGTCGATCGAGCGATCATGGGCGCTTTCGTCCAACCCGATCCTTGCGCTGGACCATCGGGGACGTCTTGTCGCCGGCAACCTGCTCGCCCGCGAGCACCAGCAGCAGGTGTGGCGCGCCGTCACCGATGGCTGGACCGGTGGGGGGTATATCGCCTTTTCGAGTGACGTGCCGCAGATGGGGTGGCGGCTGTTCGTGCTGGAGCCAGCGGACGCCATCGTCCTGGCGCGAAGCTGGGGAGCAACGGTCGCCTTGCTCGCCGGTGCGCTGGCGTCGGTGGCCGGTCTCGCCCTGCTGCTGCGCCTGCAAAGCGAGCGGCGAAACCGGCGTATCGGGCGGGCCGCCGCAATCCGGCTGGAAAGGCAGGTGCGCCACCGCACCCGCGACCTGAAGGCTGCGAACGCCAAGCTCGAGGTCGAGGTGGAGGAGCGCCGCGCAGCAGAGACAACCTTGCGCCGGGTACAGGATGATCTGGTGCAGTCGGCCAAGCTGGCGGCGATTGGCCAGATGTCGGCGGCGCTGACCCATGAATACAACCAGCCGCTGGCCGCGATCCGCACCTATTCCGAAAACGGCCTCAAGTTCATCGCGCGCGGTCAGCCCGACAAGGCCGGGTCCAATCTGGAGCGGATCGCCCAGATGGTGGAACGCATGGCGACCTTGTCGAAATCGCTCAAATCCTTCGCGCGCCGTCCGCGTTCCGAGATCGTTCCCGTATCGCTGGACGCGGTGATGCGCGACGCCCTGCTGTTGGCGGGACACAAGGCCGCGTCGGTCGGAGTGGCGATCGAGGCGGATCCCATCCCTGGCGATCTGATGGTCAGCGCCGGGCATGTCCGGCTCTCGCAGGTGCTGGTGAATCTCCTGTCCAACGCCATCGATGCTTCGGTGCAGGCCGGGGCCGCAAGCGTGGAGGTGAGCGTGACAGACAACGAGACCCATGTGGCGATTTCCATTCGCGACCACGGGCCGGGCATCGCCGAAAAGGACATGGCGTCCATTTTCGAACCGTTCTTCACCACCAAGGAGGTAGGTGAGGGATTGGGCCTCGGGCTTTCGATCGCCTTCAACATCGTGCATGAGTTTTCCGGCCGGCTTGAGGCTGCCAATGCGCCGGGCGGCGGGGCGATGTTCGTCGTGACGCTGCCCCGTGCGCGGGGCGCAAGCGAAGGCCTGCACGATGCTGCGGAGTAAACGGAGCGAATGAACGGTCAGCGCGTTTTCCTCATCGACGACGATCCCGACCTGCGCGATGCGCTGGTGCAGGGGCTCGAACTGGAAGGCTTCGACGTCACCGGCTTTGCCAGCGCCGAGGGCGCCCTGGGGGAACTGGCGCGCGACTTCTACGGCGCCGTCGTTTGCGACATACGCATGCCGGGGACGGACGGCATCGCATTTCTGGGCAGGGCGCTGGAAATCGATCCCACCTTGTCCGTCATTCTCATCACCGGCCATGGCGACGTTCCGCTGGCGGTGAAGGCGATGCAGGCGGGGGCATACGAGTTTCTGGAAAAGCCGTTTGCGCCTTCAAGGCTGGGCGAGGTCGTGGCGCGCGCGATCGAAAAACGCCGTCTGGTGCTGGAAAACCGGACATTGCGCGAAACGCTCTCGGGCGGTCAAACGCTGTCGGAAGTACTGGTAGGTTCTTCCGCCGTAATGGAGCGTTTGCGCAACGAGGTGCGGGCGATCGCCGCCAGCGACGCCGATGTGCTGATCCATGGCGAGACCGGGACAGGCAAGGAGGTCGCCTCGCGCGCCATCCACCGTCTGTCGACGCGCGCCGAGAAACCCTTCGTCGCGATCAATTGCGGGGCGCTGCCGGCGGAAATCATCGAGTCGGAACTCTTCGGCCATGAGAGAGGGGCGTTCACCGGGGCGCATGACCGGAGGATCGGCAAGCTGGAGCATGCCGATGGCGGAACCATCCTGCTGGACGAGATCGAGTCGATGCCGCTCGATCTTCAGGTCAAGCTGTTGCGGGTGCTTGAGGACCGCACCATCGAGCGCCTGGGCTCGAACAAGCCGATCCGCACCGATGTGCGGTTCATCGCCGCCTCCAAGGCCGATTTGCGGGCAGAGAGCGCGGAAGGGCGTTTCCGCCCCGACCTGTTCTACCGGCTCAATGTACTGGCGATCAATTTGCCGGCGCTGCGGGAGCACCCGGAGGACATCCCTGCGATCTTCTTCCAGTTGGCGCGCGAGGCAAGGGCGCGGTATCGCCGCGAGATTCCCGACATTCCGCCGGCCCTGGAGGCGCAATTGCGCAATCACGACTGGCCCGGCAATGTTCGCGAATTGCGCAATGCGGCCGACCGGTTCGTCATCGGCATGTGGAGCGGACCTTCGCAGGCGGCGCGCACGCCGGGCGGCGCGGTCGCGACGCTCGGCGATCAACTGGCCGAATTCGAGCGGGGTGTGATTGCCGCGGCGCTCGATCGCCATGGCGGCAGGCTGAAGCCGATCTACGAGGAACTCGGCATCTCCCGCAAGGCGCTCTACGACAAGATGAAGCGCTTCGGATTGTAGTGCCGTCGTCCGCGATGGGTAGTGCGCTACCCAATTTGCAGCGGCGATGTCACGCCAGGTACCCATTTCAAGCGGTTGAAGGGCCGATTTCGGCGCTTTGATGACATGGCACGCCGCTTGCTATGTATATCACGAGCCTGCATGCTGCAGGTCTCGATGGTATATTCCGGGAGGACATCATGAAGAAGACAATCGTGGCGGCATTTGCCGCAATCTTTGCACTTGGCGCGAGCCAGGCGATGGCGCAGTGCGACGCCGGCGAAATGGTTATCAAGTTCAGCCATGTCGTTGCTGACACCGGTCATCCCAAGGGCGACGCCGCCCGCCTGCTGGCAAAGCGGGTCAATGACGAAATGAACGGCAAGGCATGCATGGAGGTCTATCCGAACTCCACGCTGTATGATGACGACAAGGTGCTGGAAGCCATGCTGCTGGGCGATGTTCAGCTTGCGGCACCCTCGCTCTCGAAATTCGAGGCCTATACCAAGAAATACCGCCTGTTCGATCTGCCCTTCCTGTTCTCCAGCCTCGGCGCAGTCGACAAGTTCATCCAGTCGGACACCGGCAAGGGCATGCTGAAGGTGATGGAGCCGGACGGCTATACCGGTCTCGGCTACTGGTCTTCGGGCCTCAAGCAGTTTTCGGCCAACAAGCCGCTGCTCCTGCCCTCCGACGCCAAGGGCCTGAAGTTCCGCATCCAGACCTCGGATGTGGCCGAGGCGATGATCAATGCGATGGGCGGCTCGGCCCAGAAGCTGGCCTTCAAGGAAGTCTATGGCGCGCTGCAGACCGGCGTTGTCGACGGACAGGAAAACAGCTGGTCGAACATCTACACCCAGAAGTTCTTCGAGGTGCAGGATGGCGTCACCGAGACCAACCATCAGCTGCTGGCCTATCTGCTTGTGACCTCGACCGAATGGCTGAATGGCCTGCCGGACGACGTGCGCGACCAGTTCCTGAAGATCGTGGATGAAGTCACCCTCGAGGCAAATGCCTCTGTCGCGGCGACCGAGGCCAAGAATCGTCAGGCGATTCTGGACGCTGGCGGCACGATCCGCGTTCTCGACGATGCGCAGCGCAAGGTCTGGGTCGATGCTATGAAGCCGGTCTGGACCCAGTTCGAAGGTGATATCGGCACCGACGTGATTGCAGCGGCGGTCGCGTCAAACGACTCCATGTAACAGCCGAAACGGGCGGATCGGAAACGGTCCGCCCGCTTTTCATGCGGCCTTCGCGCCGCAACCTTGGGAGGGGGAATAATGTTTGCCTGGGCGGTCGTCTGGCCATACGCGGCGCTGATCTTGTTGGTGCTCGGCCTTTGGTTGGCGGAGCGGCGCTTTCCGCGCGGCGTCGCACAATTCGAAGAGAATTTTATCGCAATCCTGCTTGCGATCATCACCCTCGTCGCCTTCGCGCAGGTGGTCGCGCGGTATGGCTTCAATACCGGCTGGAGCGGGGCGCTCGAACTGCAGCGCGTGCTGTTTGCCTGGCTGATCCTGTTCGGCATGAGCTACGGCATCCGCATCTCCGCCCATCTGGGGGTCGACGCCATTGTCCGCCTGCTGCCTGCAAGGGCCTTCCGCATTGCCGCGCTCTTCGGCGCGGGGTGCACATTGCTATATGCCCTGCTGCTGCTCAATTCGGCCTGGCTCGCCGCGCTTGGCGTCGATGCGAACACCAATTGGCGCCAGACCGGCGCGGTTGGCTACTGGACCTTCATGTTCCAGCGCGGCACCGGCCTGGATGATCTGCGGTGGCCGGAACTGCTGCAGGACACCTTCGGGCTGCAGGAGCGCGTACAGCGCTGGATCGCCTATCTCATGCTACCCATCGGTCTTTCGCTGCTCGCCTTTCGAGCCCTGCAGGCCGTGGTGCAGATCTGGCGCGGCGAACGCGAACTGATCATTGCCGGGCATGAGGCCGAAGACCTCGTCGCCGAAAACCGCGACGTGTTGAAGGATTAGTCCCATGGAAGCCGGCTTGCTCTTCGTTCTGGTCCTTTTCCTCCTGTTCGCCGGAGCGCCTGTAGGCGTTTC
>JAUIBM010000029.1 GCA_030428345.1 Alphaproteobacteria bacterium
CGCCGGACTTGTCGAGGGTGAGCACGATGTGTTTCAGATCGTGCTTGTTTTGCAGGGTTTTCGCCATCGCCGCCGGCTCGTCGAGGTTGGTGGCGAGTTTCGCTTCGGTGCGGTTGGGGGTGATGGCGTCGGCGCCGCGGTACTTGGCGTAGTCGTGGACGGCGGCGGGGTCAACCATGACCGGCACGCCGTGTTGCTTCGCGCGCTCGATCACGCCCTGGCAGAACGCTTCGGTGCACACGCCCTTGTTGTAGTCCTCGATTGCCTCCTCGCCCGGACGGTTCCAGTCCAGATCGGACAGGTGGACCATGCCGTCGACATCGCCTTCCAGGCCGATGAACAGGCCGAACTCGGTCTTGTTCTTGACCTCGCCCTCGACGACAGTGCCGTTCGGGAAGCGGGCGGCGAAGCTCTGCCACGGATTGTCGAGCGTCTGCTTCAGGCCGAGCGAGATGCGGCGCTTGGTCGGATCGACCTCGAGCACCATGACTTCCACTTCCTGCGAGGTGGAGACGATCTTGCCCGGATGAACGTTCTTCTTGGTCCACGACATTTCCGAAACGTGGATCAGGCCCTCGATCCCCGGCTCCAGCTCCACGAAGGCGCCGTAGTCGGTGATGTTGGTGACGCGGCCCTTGACGCGCGAGCCGACCGGATATTTCGCGCCGATCGAACCCCACGGATCGCTCTCGAGCTGCTTCATGCCGAGCGAGATGCGGTGCGTTTCCTGGTTCACGCGAATGATCTGGACCTTGACGGTCTGGCCGATCGACAGGATTTCGGAAGGATGGTTGACGCGACGCCAGGCCATGTCGGTGACATGCAGCAGGCCGTCGATACCGCCCAGGTCGACGAATGCGCCGTAATCGGTGACATTCTTGACCACGCCCTCCACGACCTGACCCTCTTCCAGGTTCTGGACGATTTCCGAGCGCTGCTCGGCGCGGCTCTCTTCCAGGATGGTGCGGCGCGAGACAACGATGTTGCCACGGCGGCGATCCATCTTGAGGATCTGGAAGGGCTGCGGGTTGTTCATCAGCGGGGTGACGTCGCGGATCGGGCGAATGTCGACCTGGCTGCGCGGCAGGAAGGCGACGGCTCCGTCCAGATCGACGGTGAACCCGCCCTTGACCTGGTTGAAGATGACGCCCTCGACCTTTTCATTGGCTTCGAATTTCTGCTCGAGCCGGGTCCAGCTTTCCTCGCGGCGAGCCTTCTCGCGCGACAGGACCGCTTCGCCCAATGCGTTCTCGACGCGATCGACATAAACCTCGACCTCGTCGCCGACCTTGAGCTGGTCGTCCTTTGCCCGCACGCCGAATTCCTTCAGCGGTACGCGGCCTTCCACCTTCAGACCGACGTCGATGATCGCCTGGTCCTTTTCGATGGCCGTGATCTTGCCTTTCACCACCGCGCCTTCGACGACGTCGTGCGTGATGAAGGATTCCTCGAGAAGCGCGGCAAAGTCTTCCCGGCTCGGGTTCATTCCCGTTTGTGTATGTACCATGGGTTCTCCTGGTCGGAAGGGGCGGCTGTCGCCTGCCGGCTTCCTGCGCCTTGGTTCGTGTTTCAATCGGCAGAAACCGCAATCGGCCCTTCAGGGCTCGCCGGCAGTGCCGGTCGGCGCGGAATCAACGATGTCTGCCTGTGTGCTCGCCCTTGCCGGCATGCTTGGGCCCGGTTTGCGTGTTGCAAACGCGAACTTGCCCCGAAGCGATCTCTCGTGATCGCCGGGACGCCGGGTCAGAGCGCTCCGGCGGCTCTCGCCTTTTCGACAAAGGCCAACGCCGCGCGGAACGCCGCTTCTATATCCATATCGGTTGTTTCGATCAAGTGCGCATCGGGCGCGGGCCGCAGCGGGGAGTCCTCGCGCGACATGTCGCGCGCGTCACGACGCTCGATATCGGCCAGGATGGTTTCATAGTCCGAACGGCCGAGCTTGCCGGCGATCTCGTCGCTGCGTCGGCGCGCCCGCGTCTGCGGCGAGGCGGTGACATAGAGCTTCACCGGGGCGGAAGGCAGCACCACCGTGCCGATATCGCGCCCGTCCAGCACGGCGCCGGGCGGGCGGGCGGCGAATGCACGCTGCTTGTCGACGAGGATGCGCCGGACCGCAGGCATTACCGCGACCCTGGACGCGGCCTCGCCATATTCATGCGCGGCGAGAATGTCGCGGTCGAGCGCCGACAGATCGATGTTCTGCGCCGCCTCGGCCGCCAGCGCGTCGTTGTCGAGCGGCAGGCCAGCCTGCAGGAGCGCGTGACCGACCGCGCGATAGGTGAGGCCGGTGTCCAGATGCGCGATGCCGTAATGCGCGGCCAGCCGCCGCGCCAGCGTGCCCTTGCCGGAAGCCGCCGGCCCGTCGATCGCGATGAAGAAGGTCATTTCGTCATTTCCGCCTCTTGACCCCCACCCATCTTTTCATCTGCTTTCGTCTGGAAATGAATGTGATCGTCGTGACGCGCCGCACGGCATCCCTGGAAGCGCACCGCCGAGCCATGGACGACGAGGCGTGCGGCAAGGTGAGGCTCGACAAAGATCTTTTCCAGCCCCAAGGCAGGCCCAGCCTGATCCAACCAGACGAGCGCCTCACGCGTACGCGCCTGGTCGAGCCTGTATTGCGGAAAAAATCTCTGCAACCAAGACATATCCCACCGCAGCGTTGCGATTCGTGACCGCTCTCCACAAGGATTTGTCGCGCCCGTCATGGGTTGTTCGAAAGCGAAATAACCGACGGGCGATCGTGTATCGCCGGGCAGATAGTTCCCTTGATCGTCGGTGTAGTACAACGCAATGTCGATCTTCTCCCCGTCGTCATGGGAGAGGTGCGGCAATAGCGGAAATCCTTTCAGGAAAGGAAAATTGGCGTCCAGCGCCAGCGTTTTCGTCCCCGGGAATGCACCTTCCATGTGCTGCGCCAGCGCGGCAAACAAGGCGGCGGCGCGCGGGCTGGCGTAGTTCCGGTTCAAGGCGCAGTAGAGGATCGATTGCGTGTAGCCGGAATTACCAGGACGGCAGGGCAAAGGCACTCGCCCAAAGGAGGGCGCCGCGACATGCGCCAGCATCGTTCCGGCGACGTAGAAGACCGCGAAGGCCGGCAGGAAAACTGCGCGTCTTCTTCGGGCTCGACGCGTCGCGACCATCGCCGCAATCCAGGCAAGCCCGCCGATCTGTGTCAATGCGGTCAGCAACACGACCGCGAAGAGGTGAAACAGGCTTCCCGAAAGTCGAGCGCTCCCGACAGACGGGAGGCGCACCGTTTCAGGCACCGAACTGCGCCCCGAGCGCCGTCATCAATCCCTCGAACTCCGGAAACGAGGTGGCGATGGGCGAGGCGTCGTCCACCGATACCGGTTTCTCGCTGGCAAGGCCCATGACGAGGAACGCCATGGCGATGCGGTGGTCGAGATGCGTCCTCACGGTGCCGCCGCCAAGGCCCTTGCCGTCCGGGCGGCCAGTGACCCTCAGCCAGTCCGGGCCTTCCTCGCAGGGCACCTGATTGGCTTCCAACCCCCGCGCCACGGCCGCCAGCCGGTCGCTTTCCTTGACCCGCAATTCGTCCAGCCCCTGCATCAGCGTCTCGCCCTTGGCGAAAGCGGCCGCGACCGCCAGGACGGGGTATTCGTCGATCATCGAGGGCGCGCGCTCCGGCGGCACGGCGACGCCGGTCAGTTCGCTGTGGCGGATGCGCAGATCGGCGACCTCCTCGCCGCCTTCATTGCGGGTCGCCAGGATATGGATGTCGCCGCCCATTTCCTGCAGGGTGAGGATAAGGCCGGTGCGCGCCGGGTTCATCAGCATATTGAGCACGGTGATGTCGGAACCGGGCGCGATCAGCGCCGCGACGATCGGAAAGGCGGCGGAGGACGGATCGCCCGGCACCGCGATCGGCTGACCGGAAAGACTGCCCTGCCCGCTCAGCGAAATGGTGCGCACGCCGGCAGGGTCGGTCTCGACCGCGATCTGCGCGCCGAAGCCCTTGAGCATCTTTTCGGTGTGGTCGCGCGTCATCACCGGTTCGATGACGGTGGTGATTCCTGGCGCGTTGAGCCCGGCCAGCAGCACCGCCGACTTGACCTGCGCCGAGGGTACCGGCACGCGATAGACGATCGGGTTGGCTTCCCGAGCCCCATGCAGCGTGATCGGAAGCCTGCCGCCCTCGGCTTGCGACACCACCTGGCATCCCATCAGCCTTAGCGGATCCAGCACCCGGTTCATCGGGCGGCCGGAGAGCGAGGGATCGCCGACGAAGCTCGACGTGAAATCGTAGGTTCCCAGAAGGCCCATGAACAGCCGGCACCCTGTGCCGGAATTGCCGAAATCGAGTGCCTCGCGCGGCGCCAGCAACGCGCCATTGCCCACACCATCGATGAGCCATGCGTCGTCCTGCTTGCGCGCGACGGCGCCGAAGGCGCGAATCGCGGCGATGGAATTGAGCACGTCCTCGCCCTCGAGCAGGCCGGTAATGCTCGTGCGGCCCGAGGCGATGCCGCCGAACAGCACCGAGCGGTGCGAGATCGACTTGTCGCCCGGGATGCGGGCCGATCCGCCGAGCGCGCCGGTGCGGCGCGAGGAGAGGGGTTTCTTGACGGCGTGGCTTGTCATGGTCTGGTCCGCAGTCGCACTGATCGAAGGAATGCTGGCCGTGTATCATGCAGGCGGCGCGCCGTCATGGGCGAAAATAGCGCTGGCCGCGGGCGCCCTGCGCGACCTCGGCGCGCGGTGGATTGCGCCGCAATGCCGCACGGATGGCGGTGTCGCCGTATTCTGCCGAAAATTGGCTTTTGACAGCGCGGCGAGGCGAGTCTATGGGAGGCGCACTTTTTCGCATGCGAGGAAATGGTCTTGGCCAAAGAAGAACTCGGCACGAAACGTGTGTGCCCCGAGACGCAGAAGAAATTTTACGACCTGAACAAGGATCCGATCGTCTCCCCCTATACGGGCAAGGAGTATCCGCGATCGTTCTTCGAGGAGATCCCGGTCGTCAAGGTGCGCAAGGACGTCGCGCGCGCCAAGCCGGCGGAGGCGGAAGCCGCCGCCGAGGTGGATGACGACCAGGAAGCCGACGATGACGCGGCGCCGGAGGTGGTCAGCCTTGAGGACGTTGAGGACGACGACGATGACGACGTCGCTTCTCCGGTCGTCGACGATGATGACGATGAGGACGATGACATTCCCGATATCCCCGACCTAGAAGTCGAGGACGATGACGACGATGCCGAGGACGACACCTTCCTGGAAGAGGAAGAAGATGACGACGACTTGTCGGATGTGATCGGCGGCGTCGAGGGCGAAGAGGAAGTGTGATCGCGCGGGCGATCACGGGCCGAGAAAGTTGCATTGGTTTGCGCTTGATTTGGTCCTGAACGCCCGCTAGAAGCACGGCTGTCACGGGGCGTCGATCCAACCGACGCCTGTTCAAACCGCGAAAGCGGCCGGGCGGGGCTATAGCTCAGTTGGGAGAGCGCTTGAATGGCATTCAAGAGGTCGGCGGTTCGATTCCGCCTAGCTCCACCATATTCTCCTATTACAGCCTTGAGACAGGTGAAACAGATCGTACCTGCAGACATGGGTGACAACCTCGTGCAGAGCGGGTTGTCGATGGTCTGCAAGGTTCTCTGCTCCAAGTTCATTTGTCACGAATCATAGCGCATGGACCATGATCTTGGCCGGGATGCGCACCTCGCCAACCGGCTTCCTGACCAGCAACTCCCTGACCTTGCGCGCGCCTCAGTCCGGCTTGCCGCGCTTGCCCTCGACGATCAGCCGTTCCACCGGTTCGGGCAGTTGGTACGCGTATCTAACCAGCCGCTGCGAACGGTCGCGCAGCGCCTCAAGGCCCTCCTGCCGGTAGCGGTTCAAGATCCTGTAGCTGGTTTTGCGCGAAATCGCGAACTGACGGCAAACATCGCTCATGCCTTCCGCGTCCAGATCACGGGCCACTAAACGTAGACGTTCCTCCATAGCCGAACGCTCGCTAGACGGCGTCTACCCTTCCCGACTTCCCAAAAGCCTATAACTGTAACCCAACTGTCCGGAACGATACGGCACATATGTCTCGAGCCTCTCACAGTATCCAGTGGTGCGCTCCAGTTATCTTGGGATTAGCCCGGGCTGCTTGCCTAACCGGCTAGTTTCACGAGCCAAGGAACGAGCAGGCCGCCAGTAAACGCTATTATCGAACACACGATGGGTATCCACCATTTTCGTGCCTTGCTTTCTTCCAATGCCCGATCGTGCAGCTTCACTGCGACATCGATCAATGCTGTTATCTATGCGGCATCCAACGGCTTCCTACTTATCCGATCCTCCGCAGTCCCGTCGATTTCATCGTCCGGAAAGGTTTCGTTGATCTCATCAACGTCATAGTTCCGCGGAAATTGCCGTCTCCAGACGAGCGAGGCCTTGTTGTCGCCGGAGTTTACTCGGAAAAATTCAGGATGTTCCTTGAATACGAGCTGCCAATGAGCAGGATCTTTCGCGGTTCCGCTAATCCGTCGTGACCAACCTTTGAAATCAAGCTTGTAGAACTTGTAAGTCCCAAGCGCGGTTATGGCAGCGATGACATCTGCTAGGCGATGTTCTTTCAGATAGGGATTGGCTTTTTTATGCATGATTCTGCTATTTCAACCTCAAATAAGATGTGGTGCTATCTGTCTCCGTTAGCGTTGATTCGCTTTACAAGCCATATCCGGGAAAATTATTTGCAAATTTCGCGCAGAAAACAATCGTCTGTCAAACGATTATTAATACCACTCCGCTCTCAGACAGCTGTTTACGTCACCATACTTCTTTCTAATCTTGTTCCGATCTAGTTCCTTTCCAATTTATGCGCTTCAACCCGCTATCTTCATTATCTTCTCAGTCATTTTCTCAAGCGCCGGCGTGTCTTGCGGGTCGGACCCACCCCATTCGCGGCCTCAATAACCACCGCGCGACAGACAGCCTCGACTCCGCGGCGTGTTTGCGGCACATTCCGCCCGTCTCGAGCAGTCCAGTGAGTGCGATGTCCATTCCCCTTCGCCTGATGGCGTTCGCCGCTTTGGCGATCGCCGTGTTCCAGCCCCTCGACAGTTGGGCCCTGACCGTCGCCCCGCCCGGC
Organism: Alphaproteobacteria bacterium; assembly: GCA_030428345.1. Classification (GTDB taxonomy): domain Bacteria; phylum Pseudomonadota; class Alphaproteobacteria; order Rhizobiales; family Rhizobiaceae; genus BOKV01. The sequence goes on from JAUIBM010000029.1 coordinate 7,103, forward strand.
AACCGTAATGCCGTCCAGCCGGCGATCCCTTCCGGCGCGGTCTCGCGCACCCGCGCGACGAATGGCAGCTTCCAGGGCAAGTATGCCAAGATCCGCGACCTGATCGCGCGCGACGCCAATCTGCAGCGCAAGATCAGCCGCGCCGCCGCGCGATACGGCATCGCGCCGATCCACATCGTCGGAGCGCTGGTGGGCGAGCATACCTATAATGTCGACGCGCTGGACCGCATCCAGACCTATGTGATCAAGGCCGCTTCCTATCTGGGGTCCGACCTCGCCTTCGCCTACAAGGGCGAGAAAGTGCTGAATTTCGTACAGCGGCCGCAATTCGCGCCCTGCGCCGGCCTGACCGACAGCTATGACCTGTGGTCCTGCCGCGAGGACATCTGGGACAAGCAGTTCCGCGGCAAGACCGTCGACGGCGTCGCCTGGCCGAACGACCGTTTCGGGCGGACCTTCTTCCAGCCCTTCTATGCCGGGCAGACCTTCGGGCTCGGCCAGCTCAACCCGCTGACCGCCCTGCAGGTGAACGATCTGGTGGTGCGCGTCAGCCACCGTCCGTCGCTCAATGCGGGAAGGGCGCCGGAAGTCTACAAGGCGATCATGGATCCCGATTCGACGCTGGACTACATGGCGGCGGTGATCCGGGTGTCGATCGACGCCTATGCCAGTATTGCCGGCGTCGACATTTCGGGCAATCCGGGACTGACGTCGACGCTCTACAATTTGGGCGATGTACGCGCCCGCGCCCGCGCCCTGAAACAGCGCGGCGGATTGCCGGAGGAGAATTATTACGGCTGGCTGGTCAACGACAAGCTCAGCGAGTTGGCTCCCCTGGTTCGCTAGCGCGGCCGCGCCCCCTGCGCATGGCGCGCCGCCTGACTTCGAAAATCAGCGCCTCCAGATCGTCGCGATCCAGATCGGCGATGCGCTCGGCCACAAGATTGGCGAATTCGGTCGCTTCCGCCTGAAGCCCGGCCGTGTCGACCACGACGCGGGGATGGGAAATGCGCGCCAGCGCCAGCAGCTCGTCCGCGTCGTCCCAGATCACGTTGAAATAGCCGATGATCCGCTGGATGAAGCCCCAGCTCGGCCGGCCCCGCCGGCCCTTTTCCAGCGCGGAAAGCCAGGCGGCCGAGACGCCGAGCGCGGCGGCCATCTCCTTTTGCGTCACTCCCTTCTGCATCCGCAATTCGCGAACGCGGCGACCGAACGGCGTCATCCCGGTTCGTCCTCGCGGCCGGGCCTGCGCAGGCGCACATAGATCGCGCCATCGCCGCCATGGCCGGCCGCCGCAGCGCGAAACCCGCCCACCAGATCGCGGAAACCGGGCTGGGCCAGCCAGAGCGGAACCGCCCGGCGCAGGATGCCGTCGCCGTCGCGGCCCTTGCCGGTGATCACCAGCACGATGCGCCGGGAGGAAGCCTGCGCGGTCCGCAGGAAATGGCGCAGCGCCGCATGTGCCTGGGTCTGGGTCATGCCGTGCAGATCGATGCGTCCGTCAATTTCCAGCCGGCCCTTCTTCAGGCGGCGAACCGTGTGCTCGTCCAGCCGGGCGACCGCCTGGCGGATCACGGGGCGCGACACCGGCGGAACATAGGGCGGCAGGAAGGGCGCCATCTGCCGGCCGTGGGCAGGAGCGGGCGCCGCCTTGCTGCTTGGTGTGCGATCCGCGCCGGTTTGCGGCCCGGAAGACTTTTCAACGGATGGGCGTGCGCCAGAGGCGGGAACAGCGGGGGAATCGGGATCGTCGAGCCAGTCCTCCAGCGAGGATCGCCCGTCAAGCGGCGTTACCGAGCGGCGGATGCGGTTCCACAGTTCGCGGTCTTCCGCCGAGAGGGCGCCATTCCCGCGGCGCTTCATGAATGCGGCTCCGGCGCAAGCACGATGAAATCAGCAGGATGGCGGATGGAGCCGGCGATCGTGCCGGCCTCACGACCCGAACCGATGAAAAGATCGCCCCTGGCCGGGCCGACGATCGCCGAGCCGGTGTCCTGGGCGATCATTAGCCGGCGAAAGGGCTGCCGCTCATGGGGGAGCGGCGCATCGGTCGCCACCCAGACCGGCGCGCCGAAGGTTTGCAGCCGATGGTCGACGGCAAGGCTGCGGCCGGGCGTCAACGCCACCGAGGCGGCCGCGACCGGGCCGAGCGCGGGATCGTCCTGCGCCACGCGCTGGAAGAAGATGAAGGACCGATTCTTCGCCATCAACTGGCGCGCGCGCGCCAGATCGGCTTCCAGCCAGGCGCGTATCGTGTCCATGGTGACGTCCTCGCGGCGCAGCTCTCCCATGGAAATCAGCAGCGCGCCGATGGGCGTGAAGGGCTGGCCGGATTTGCCGGCGTAGGAAATTCGCCACACTTCGCCGTCGGGCATGGTCAGGCGGGCGGAACCCTGGATATGGACGAAGAAGGCATCGATCGGGCTTTCCAGCCAGGCGAGTTCCAGCGACCGGCCGGCGAGCGCGCCGGCCTCGATCGCCGCACGGTCGTAATATTCCTCCAGACCGGCCGCGGTCCGGCGGGCGAACATGAAGGAGGGATCGAGCGCCGGCGGGCGCGTTGCATCGTCAATGTCGACTAGGTCCTCCGGCCTGCGGTAGAGCGGCCAGGCGAAGCGGGGCGTGCGCACCGGCGAGGCGGCAAGTTCGGGCTCGAAATAGCCGGTAACGAAGCCGGAGCCCGAATCCGGGCGGATCCGCCGCGGGCAGAAATTCCGCTCGAAGAAGGCCCTGGCGGCTTCCGCGCCGACCTCGCCAAGCTCCAGCGCCCTGCGGCCGGCGGCGGCAAGGCCGCGAGCGTCCACACCCAAGGCCTTGGTCGTATAGGGGCGCTCGACCATGCGCCGGGCGCTGATCCGGAAGCAGGCCAGCGCCGCGACATGATCATCGTCGGGCCAGCCGGCAATCTGCGCATAGTCGATGGGAACGAGCAGCGGCGATGGTGCGGGCGATCCGGTTTCACCGGCCGGCGATCGACCTGACATTCGCGCCTCCAGCAAGTTTCGGCCCTGATGCGGACAGGCGCTGGCCGGCAAGACGACTAGGCGCCCGCCTCTGTCGCCACCAGCTTCCAGTTCGGATCGCGCGAGCGCACTTCCCGGGCGAAGGTCCACACATCGGTTACCTCGGCAACCTGCTCGGGATCGCCGTCGACCACCTTGCCCTCGCGGTCATGCGTGGCCGAAACGATCTGGCTGACGAAGCGAACCGTGACTTGCGCCTCGTTGCGCTGGATTTCCGCAGAGACGAGCGCGGCCGAATCGATCCCTACGAAGGAGGCGCGCACCTGTTCGCCCTTTGCCTCGCGTTCAGCGATCGCGGCGGAAAACCCGTCATAGACCTCGCGCGACAGCAGATTGCGCAGCGATTTGCGATCGCCATCGGCAAAGGCGGTCACGATCATCTCATAGGCCATCCTGGCGCCTTCGATGAAGGTGGTCGGGTCGAAGGTCGGATCGGCGGCGACCAGATCCTTGAGCTGGTGGTTGAGCTTGGTTCCCGGCTTGGCAATTTCATCAATCACCGCATCGCTCTTGCTCGCTTCGCGGACAGGCGCTTCCTGACCCGGTCCCCGGCGTGGCAAGGTGACGATGTTGTCGTTGCCGTCCTTGCCATCCTGGTTGGCCGGTCCGCGCCGCGCCGCGTCGCGCGGGTCGACAGGCGGCGGCTGGTGGCCGGTGCGCTTGCCGAGCACCGAACGCAGTCGGAAAAAGATGAACACGGCTATCGCCAGCGTCACCACAGTGGTCATGTCGTCAAAAATGCCCATGAGATGCGAAGAAACCCTCTTTTCTGCCTCGTGATATAGTCGCTTCGCGATAAGTTTCAAAGCAAGCATTCCATCGAAGGGGCATCGACCCCATCTTGAGGTTAAGCCAGGCGGTCGCGCGGCGTCGCGCAGGCCGCCCCCGGAAACAGGAACATCATGCCTTTCAGTCTCATTCCCTTCGCGCTGCTTCTCGTCCCCGTGCTGGAAATTACCGCCTTCATCGTGATCGGAAGCCGGATCGGCGTGCTGGCGACCCTGGCGCTGGTGGTCCTGACGGCCGCCATCGGCAGCGTGCTGCTGCGCGTACAGGGTTTCGGGGTGCTGTCGCGGATCAGGGCCGAAACGGAGGCGGGAAGGCTGCCGGGCCGCGAGGTCGGCGATGGCGCGATGATCCTTGCGGCAGGTCTGCTGCTGCTGACGCCGGGCTTCGTCACCGACACGATCGGCTTCCTGCTCTTCATTCCGACGATACGCGCCTCGATCTGGCGGTTTCTCGCCTCGCGCGTCACGGTCGTGGTCGGCGGGATGAATCAGCCCCGGCCGGGCGGCCCGCGCGACGGCGTGGTTGATCTCGACCCGGACGATTTTTCCGAGACGAAGCGCCCGCCGCGCGAGATATCCTGACCGGACGCGCCGGGATTGGCGACGCCTTAACCTTGTGCAACGGAACGGGTCATGTTAGCCACCCGCCAAATTCGCGTGGACCCGGCTTCGCGCCCGCGGGGCGAGCCAAAGCATCAGGAACTGTTTCATGGCCAATGAACCCACAGGCAACGAGGAAAACGGCGCAAACGGCCAGAACCAGCAGGCCGCGCCGATGCTGAGCGTCCTCGCCCAGTACATCAAGGATCTGTCCTTCGAAAATCCGCATGCCCCGGCTTCGCTGCGGCCGCGCGACGCCTCGCCCGACATCAACATCAACATCAATGTCAGCGCCAATCCGCTGTCGCAGAACGATTTCGAGGTAACGCTGCATCTCGACGCCAAGGCCACCGATACCGGTTCGCCGGACGGCAAGGCCGTCGTTTTCAATGCAGAGCTTGTCTATGCCGGCATTTTCCGCATCCAGGGCATCCCGCAGGAATCGCTGCAGCCGGCGCTGCTGATCGAATGCCCGCGCATCCTCTTCCCGTTCGCCCGGCAGATCATCGCAGAATCGACCCGCAATGGCGGTTTCCCGCCGCTGATGATCGATCCGATCGATTTCGCCCGCCTTTACCAGTCGCGCATCGCCGCGCAGAACGAAAAGCCGGCCACGACCAATTAAGGGCCGACCGGCCAACCACATTGGTTCCTGCCTAAAGCGGCTCGCGCCCGGCGCGGGCCGCTTTTTTCATGCCTTCGCAATTGAGGGCGACACTCAGCTGTAGCGGTTCCAGATCGCCCCCTCGCCCAGGGTCTCGATGAAAGCCTCGTGGCGGCGGAGCGTTTCGGCATCCAGCCGCTCGGGCAGGGGTTCCGGCCTCTGGCGGCGCTGCCTTGCGATCGGCCCGGACGATTGCGCGCGCGAATCGGCGCGATGCGTATCAAGTACCAAAGCGGCCTGCCTGCCGCCATTCATCTCGATATAGACCTCGGCCAGCAATTCGGAGTCC
>JAUIBM010000030.1 GCA_030428345.1 Alphaproteobacteria bacterium
CTCCTGCGCGATGAACATGAACGGTTCGAATGGTCTCGCTTGCACCACCGCGATCGAGGACCTCAAAGGCAATGTCCGCATCACGCCGCTGCCGCACATGGAAGTGGTGAAGGACCTCGTTCCAGATTTCACCCATTTCTACGCGCAATATGCCTCGATCCGGCCCTGGCTGCAGACGGTTTCGCCGACGCCCGAGAAGGAATGGAAGCAGAGCCACGAGGATCGCGAGAAGCTCGACGGGCTGTATGAGTGCATCCTTTGCGCCTGCTGCTCGACCGCCTGCCCGTCCTACTGGTGGAATTCGGACCGCTATCTGGGCCCGGCGGCGCTGCTGCAGTCCTGGCGCTGGATCTCCGACAGCCGAGACGAGGCGACCGGCGAGCGGCTCGACGCGCTGGAAGATCCGTTCCGGCTGTATCGCTGCCACACCATCATGAACTGCACGCAGACCTGCCCCAAGGGCCTCAATCCGGCCAAGGCGATCAGCGAGATCAAGAAGAAGATGGTCGAGCGGCGCGTCTGACCGCTTCTTCAACCTGACCGGGACCGCGGGCGCCGCCGGCGGCCCGGAACCGCGCATGCGGCAATTTCCTTGCCGCATGCCGTGCGATTTGCGAAACAGCCCCATGGACACGAATCCCCCGGAATTGCCGCTGCTCAACCCGATCGAGGCGCGCGTGCTCGGCTGCCTGATCGAGAAGAAGGAGCTGACGCCGGATGTCTATCCGCTGTCGCTCAACGCGACGCTGGCCGCCGCCAACCAGAAGACGGCGCGCGAGCCGGTGATGGCGCTGGAGCCTTCCGACATTCACCGCGCCTTCGCCACCCTTCAGCAGAAGGGTCTGGTGCGCCAGGTTTCCGGTTCGCGGGTCGAGCGCTATGAGCATCTGCTCGGCCAGCGGTTCTCGCTGACGCTCGGCCAGGCGGCGCTGCTCGGCCTGATGCTGCTGCGCGGGCCGCAGACCGCCCATGAACTGATGGCGCGCAGCGAGCGGATGACCGGCTACGACACGCTGGAGGCGCTCGACGGAGACCTCGATCTGCTGATCGGCCGCAAGGCGCCGCTGGTGCAACTGGTCGAGCGCGGGCCCGGCCAGCGCGAGGACCGGTACGCGCATCTGCTGTGCGGGCCGGTGGTCGCCGCGCCGCGCGCCGCCCATGCGGCCTTTGCGCCGCCCTCGGCATCGACCGGGCTCGAGGCGCGGGTCGCCGCGCTGGAGGCCGAAGTCGCCGAACTGCGCAGCCTTGTCGAGAAGATTTCGCAAGGCTGAAACCTGCCCCCAGAAGCATTGTGGCCTCGCGGCCACAACCCGCCCGCCCGGTGAAACGGGCCTATTGCCGCCCCAAATCGCATGTGCTTGAGTATTCGCGTATTACGTGTGTAATCCGGCTTGGCCGGGCGCTGGGGGGCGTTTCATGCACATCCTTCTGGGACTGATCGCAGTGATCGGGGCCGTCGGCGGCTATCTGTTCTGGGCCCGCCGGGCGAGCGAGGCGGCCGTGGAAGCGGTCGACATGGCGCAGCGGCTGCGCGGCAAGATGCGGCGGGAGGCGTTTCGCAAGCGCGCCGTCGGATCGCCGCTGACCGCGGTGGAAGATCCCGGAACGGCGGCGGCGATCTTGCTTTTCAAGATGGCCGAACTGCGCGGCGAGGTTTCGAAGGACGCCGGCAATCTGATCCGGGAAATCTTGAGGGACGAGATCGGCCTTTCCGATTGGGCGGAGACGGCCGATTTCGCCGAATGGGCCGCCCGGCAGGTGGTCAATCCGACGGAGGTCGTGCGGCGGTTCCATCGGCTCTGGATCGGGGCGCTGACGCCCGACCAACTGACGGATTTCCGCCGGATGGCGCGCCGGGTCTCGGAAGCCGATGGCGAACGCAATAGCGAGCAGCGCCAACTGATGCTTGCGCTCGACAACCGTCTGCCCTTCCCGCCGAACTGATCTTCGACCGCCATCTCCCCGGCTTGACCTGCGTCAACGCCGGCCGCGCGACGCGCGGCTAAGTCCGGGGCCGGGTCGGATGTCGGCCAGGCCAAGGCAGGAGACGCAGCGGACAATGTCGGAACAGAACTGGATCGCATTCATCGATCAGACCAATGCGCGCATGGCGCGTCTGCGCAAGGCGATGCCGGGCGTCTCGAAAGCCTTCGGCAGCCTTGCCACGGAAGCGATTGCTCCCGGCGCGCTCGATTCCAAGACCAAGGAACTGATCGCGCTGGCGGTCGGAATCACGGCGCGCTGCGACGGCTGCCTCGCCTTCCACGCCAAGGCGGCGGCCAAGTACGGGGCGAGCCGCGAGGAAATCATCGATACCATCGGCGTCGCCGTCTATATGGGCGGCGGCCCGTCGATGATCTATGGCGCCGAGGCGCTGGACGCTTTCGACTCCGTCACGCGCGAGGCATGACGAAGCCATTCGTTCGGCGACCTGTGCGCTCCGACCGAGCGCGGGCCGGCGGCCCGGTCAGGCGAGGCTGGCGTCCAGCGTGACCTCGATCGCGCCGAGCGCCTTGGAGATCGGGCATTCGGCCTTGGCCTTGGCGGCGAGTTCCTGGAACTTGGCCGGATCGATGCCGGGCACGTCGCCAACCAGTTTCAGCGCGCTTGCCTTGATGCCCTGGCCGGGTACGAGTTCGACCGTCGCGGTCGCTTCCAGCTTCTTCGCCGGCGTGCCGTTCTCGGCGAGAAAATGCGACAGCTGCATGGCGAAGCATCCGGCATGCGAGGCGGCGAGCAGTTCCTCCGGATTGGTTCCCGACCGGCCCGATTCATCCTCGAATCGCGAGCCGAAGGAATAGCCGTGCGCGGCGAGCGCCCCGGACTGGGTGTCGAGCGTGCCCTTGCCGTCCTTGAGGGCGCCTTGCCAGATTGCGGTTGCATGTCTTTTCATCGTCTTCTCCCGTCATTTGCCGCCAGATTGCTTCACGCAGCTGTGTAGTATCGTCAATTGCCGCACAGCCGCGCGACTGCATATGGTGCGGCATCGACCAATTCCGAGGCAGGCGCCATGAACAAGACGATTTTTCTGGGAATCGCGACGACAATGACACTGGTGCTGGCCAATCCGGCGGGCGCGGCGGAGAAGACCGCGATCTTCGCGGGCGGCTGCTTCTGGTGCATGGAAAGCGATTTCGAGCAGGTGCCGGGCGTCGGCGACGTGGTGTCGGGCTATACCGGCGGCACGCTGGAAAACCCGACCTATCGCAATCATTCCGGCCATGTGGAGGCGGTGCGCATCGAGTTCGACGACGCCAAGGTCAGCTATGATCGCCTGCTGGACATTTTCTGGCGCAGCATCGACCCGACCGATGCGGGAGGGCAATTCTGCGATCGCGGCCATTCCTACACCACGGCCGTCTTCGCCCTCGACGAAGAACAGAAGGCGGCGGCGGAGGCCTCCAAGGCGGCGGTCGTCGCATCCGGCAAGCTGAAGGAGCCGGTGGTGACGCCGATCCTAGAGGCGACGAAATTCACGGACGCGGAAGACTACCACCAGGATTATTACAAGAAGAATCCGGTGCGCTACTCCTATTACCGGCGCGGCTGCGGGCGCGACGCCCGCATCGAGGCCCTTTGGGGGGACGAAGCGCATGCCGGCGTCAAGCACGGCAGCTGAACGGGCAAGTCGGAACGGGTGAGCCCGGGCGACGCGCTATTGCGAGAATTCGGCGTCCGCGTCCTCGGCGAGCGTTCGCGCGCAATGAACCTGCAGGGCCGCCGTCACCTCGCCCAGATCGCCTTCCAGGGCGTCGGGTGCGATCATCGGCCCGAAGCGGACGCGGAACGGCTTGTTCTTCTTGTTCAGCACCTCGTGGAACACGGTCATGTCGCGCAGTTCGGTGTTCCAGTTGGCGAACCAGTAGAACAGCCATGAATTGCGCGCGGAGACATTGACCGGCAGCACCGGCAAGCCGTAGCGCCGGGCGATCGCCACCGCGGAGGTCTGCCAGGGCCGCTCGTTGAGCCCGCCATCGGCCCAATAGGCAATGCGCCCGGAGGGGAAGATGACCAGCGCCCGCCCTTCCTCGACGGCGCGATTGGTTTCCTTGAGCGTCTCGCGGGTCTTGGCCGTGCTCTTGTGGCTGGAGCGCCATTCCACCGGAATGAGCACGTCGGCGAAACGGCGGTTGACGCGCACCGCGTCGCGATTGGTGAAGATGGCAAGGTCGCTGCGGACCGGCTTCAGGGCGTCGAACACCGCGATGCCGTCGGCGATGCCGGTGGGATGATTGGCGACCAGCACAAAGCCGCCGGACGAGGGGATGCGCTCGCGGCCGCGAACCTCCATCTTCAGCGTCAGCAGGCGGGAGAGATATTCCAGCCCCTCAAGCCCCGACAGCGGGGCGATGGCGTCGGCCATCCTCACCGCCTTGCGATAGTGCAGCACGCCGTGCAGGAACGGCCGCATCGCCGGCCATAGCGGGTGGCGCACAATGTGCTCGCCGCGCTCGGCGATCAGCGTATCGACGATGTGCTGCTCGGCGGCCGGACGCGTCGCGGCCGGAACCACCATGCCGGTCTTGGCAAGAACAATCTTCGAACGTTCAAACGCCATGCGAGCCTTTCCGCGCAAGCAGTTCAGGGCAACGCCGCACTATTGCGCCGATGAATAATAGCACCGTCACGCAGGAAGCCCAAAACCAGCTTATCGCGTCCTGCAGTGTCACCATTGTGACGCCGCCCCGATTCGCGCGGTTGCGGGCGGGCGGAAAAGCCGTGCGGCGGCGAGGGTGTCACACATCTGTCGGGTTGCGATTCTAGGCACTGCGGCGGGCGAATCGGCCGCGCCCGGTTTTCGGGTGCGCCAGCGGAGGAGATATGAGGATGGGAATACGGACATTGCTGTTTGTGGGCCGGCGCAATGCGGCGCGCAGCGTCATGGCGGAAACCTGCTTCAACGCTGCCGGGATCGCCGGCTGGCGGGCGTTCTCGGCGGGCTGGCAGACCCAGAACAGCGTCGACCGGCGAGCGATCGAGGTGCTGGAGGCCAATGGTTTCGCCGCCGACGCGCTGACCTCCAAGCCGGTGGCGATCTTCCGCCAGGCGGGCGCGCCCGCGATCGACTATTGCGTGTTCCTCGACGAGATCCTGCCACCCGATGTCGCGGATTATCCCGGCCCGCGCGACTTCTGGCGCATTGCCGATCCGAGCCGGGAAGGCGGGCGCGGCGGCGCCTATCAGGCGGCGTTGGGCGCGATCTCGCACCGCGTCGCGCTTCTCGCTGCGTCAGGGCGGCTGCTTGAACTGGCGCCGGAACTGGCGATCGCGAGTTAATGCTCTTCCGCCCAATGCCGGTCATTCCGACGGCGCATTGGGCGGAAATGCTCCAATCCGATTTTTTCAATCGAAATGCGAATTGCGCCGTTCAACCTCCATTCAGAATTGGTTTACCATAGAAGCGGATAATGAAGCCTCAATATCGGCGCATATCGTCGATATCGCAGCTTCGACCGCAGGTGTTTGGAGGCGAGTCTGATGAATGAATTGCGACGGGTCGCGTTTGCGGCTTTCGCCGTGGCCACCCTTGTGGGGCTCGGCGGATGCCAGCGCTCGGTATCGGGTCTCAATACCCGCGCCGAGCCCTTGATGGCGGCGCCTGTCGACAGCGTCACCGGCGGGCCGCTCGACCCGGCCGCGCCGGCGCCATTGCCCGGCGGCGACCAGTATGCCTCGGCCGGCCCGGTGGATGGCGGCGGCGATCTGCAGCCGCTCGATCCCCAGACGGGCGCGCCGGGCGGCATGGATCCGGCCAACGCGCCCAAGATCACCCGCGAAAGCATGGCCGGCACCTGGACGGTTGCCTCCGACAGTCCCGATTGCCGCATCATCCTCGCCTTCACCAAATGGTCGGGCGGGTATCGGGCGGCGACGCGGCGATGCACGTCCACGGAACTGACGGCGGTTACCGCCTGGGACGTCAAGGACAACAAGGTGGTGCTGGTCGACGCGAACGGCAATCAACTCGCCAGTCTTTACTCGACCGGCGTCGAGCGCTACGACGGAACCACGGCTGGCGGAAACCAGGTCACCTTTTCGCGCTAGGCATGGCTGAGGCCGCGCCCCGGCGCGCGGCGGCGGCGCTGTAGGCGGCGGCCGGGATGTCCCCTTCCGCCGGATCTCACATGAAACCCCTCGTCCAGTTCCACGGAGTCTCGCGCGCCTATCGTGCGCTGGTCGAGGGCGGATCGATCGAGGCCGACGCCGCGCAGCAGGCGCTGGCCGAGCGGCTGGATCGCGTCATCGATTCCCTGCGGGACCGCAAGCTTTCCTCGAAGTCGAGTTCGCTCGGCTGGCTGTTCGGCAAGCGCAAGTCCGAAGCCAGAAAGGCCGACGGGCTCTACATCCACGGCGCGGTGGGGCGCGGCAAGTCCATGCTGATGGATTTGCTGTTCGAGCAGGCGCCGGTGGCGCGCAAGCGGCGGTCGCATTTCAACGACTTCATGGCCGACGCGCATGAGCGCATCGCGCAGCAGCGCCGCGATTTTTCCGAGGGCCGCTCGAAGGAGGCCGATCCGATCGGGCCGGTGGGCCGGGCGCTCGCGGCGGAGGCGGAACTGCTGTGCTTCGACGAGTTCACCGTCACCGACATCGCCGATGCGATGATCCTCGGCCGGCTGTTCGCGGTGCTGTTCGAGCGCGGAACGGTGCTGGTGGCGACGTCGAACGTCGATCCGGACGATCTGTACCGCGACGGGCTCAACCGCTCGCTGTTCCTGCCCTTCATCGACCTGCTGAAACGCCATTGCGATGTGTTCCGGCTGGAGGCGCGCACCGATTTCCGGCTGGAGAAACTGGCGCGCGGCCAAGCCTATCTGACGCCGATCGGGCCCAATACTCATGCCGCCATGCTGTCGATCTGGGAGGCGGCAAACGAGGGCGTGCGCGCCGAGCCGGTGGTCCTGAAGCTGAAGGGCCGCACCCTGGCCCCGCTGCGCTCGGGCGGGCGCAATGCCTGGTTCAGCTTCGACCAGCTCTGCCGCGAGCCGCGCGGGGCGACCGACTTCCTGGCCATCGCCAACCGGTTCGACGTGGTCTTCCTGGAGGGCGTGCCGGTCATGACGGCGTCGATGCGCAATGAGGCGAAACGCTTCATCCTGCTGATCGATACCCTGTATGACGCCTCGGTGCGCCTCATCGTTTCGGCCGAAAAGCCGGCGGAACAACTCTACCCTGCGGGACGGGGAACGGAGGCATTCGAGTTTGACCGGACGGTTTCGCGGCTGATCGAGATGCAGTCGCAGGATTATCTCGGCCGCGCGAGCGCGCACGAGGCGCGAAAACCGGTGTCGGCGGAACCGTGAAAAGGCATTTAAGATCAACAAAAATTCTTACGTTTACGTAAGCACCGTTGGTTTTAACCGTTTGAAAGAATTCATGAAACGACGCGCGACTTGAATGAAGCCGTTTTTTTGGCTAAATCCGCGCGCAAGGAAGTGGACCGCAGGCCCACACGTCGCCCTGGCATCTTACGTAAAGGGAAATTCCAGCATGGCTCGCAAGAAGATAGCGCTCATCGGCTCCGGCATGATCGGCGGCACCCTCGCCCATTTGGCCGGACTCAAGGAACTGGGCGACATCGTCCTGTTCGATATTGCGGAAGGCATCCCGGAAGGAAAGGCGCTCGACATCGCGCAGTCCTCCACCATTGAAGGCTTCAACGCCAAATTGTCGGGCACGCAGTCCTATGAGGCGATCGAGGGCGCGGATGTGTGCATCGTCACCGCCGGCATCGCCCGCAAGCCGGGCATGAGCCGGGACGATCTGCTGGGCATCAACCTCAAGGTGATGGAGCAGGTCGGCGCGGGTATCAAGAAATACGCCCCGAACGCCTTCGTGATCTGCATCACCAACCCGCTGGACGCGATGGTCTGGGCGCTGCAGAAATTCTCCGGCCTTCCCAAGAACATGGTTGTCGGCATGGCCGGCGTGCTCGACTCGGCGCGCTTCCGCCTGTTCCTGTCCGAGGAATTCAACGTCTCGGTCGAGGACGTGACCGCATTCGTGCTTGGCGGACATGGCGATTCCATGGTGCCGATGATCCGCTACTCCACCGTTGCCGGCATCCCGCTGCCCGACCTCGTCAAGCTCGGCTGGACCACCTCGGAGCGGATCGAGGAAATCGTCGACCGCACCCGCAAGGGCGGCGGCGAGATCGTCGGCCTGCTGAAGACGGGTTCGGCCTATTACGCCCCGGCAGCCTCGGCAATCGCCATGGCCGAAAGCTTCCTGAAGGACAAGAAGCGCGTCATGCCCTGCGCGGCGCATCTGAAGGGCGAATACGGCGTCAAGGACATGTATGTCGGCGTGCCGGTGGTGATCGGCGCTGACGGCGTGGAGCGGGTCATCGAGATCGATCTGAGCAAGTCGGAACAGAAGATGTTCGACGCCTCGGTCGGCGCGGTCGCCGAATTGTGCGAAGCCTGCAAGGGCATCGCGCCGAATTTGGCCTGATTTGGAAGGAAGACCAGAACAAAATTGTCCGATGTGCTGGATTTGATCTTATGGGGGGTAGTGCTGGTATGGTTCATTCTGCCGGCATTAGCCGCCTGGGCGATCAGACGCAGCAAGCGGACCATCTGGTTCGGCATGGCGGCTGGCTGGGTGACGCAGCTTATCGTGGCGTCTTTGTTTATGGTCGGCGGGTACATCGATACGCAGAGTGGTGAGGATGGCGCTTTAGAGGGACCGGTCTTGTTTGGCGCCTTTCTCGCGACTGTACTGTTTACGCTCTTCGGAGGCCTCGTTGGGAGCCTGTCCGCATATGTTTCGGCTCAAAATACTGTAACTGGGAAAGCCACATGAACATTCATGAATATCAGGCCAAGGCGCTGCTGAAGTCCTTCGGGGCGCCGGTGGCAATGGGCGTGCCCATCCTTTCCAAGGGCGATGTCGACGCCGCGATCGCGGCCCTGCCAGGGCCGCTCTACGTGGTCAAGAGCCAGATCCATGCCGGCGGGCGCGGCAAGGGCAAGTTCAAGGAACTGGGCCCGGACGCCAAGGGCGGCGTGCGGCTGGCCAGGAGCGCCGAGGAAGTGAAGGCGCATGTCGCCGAGATGCTCGGCAACACGCTCGTCACCAAGCAGACCGGGGACGCCGGCAAGCAGGTCAACCGGCTCTATCTGGAAGACGGCGCCGATATCGACCGCGAACTCTATCTCTCGATCCTGGTGGACCGCGAGACCGGCCGGGTCTCCTTCGTGGTTTCCACAGAGGGCGGCATGGATATCGAGGCGGTGGCCGAAGAGACGCCGGAGAAGATCCACACCATCGCGATCGACCCGGAAACCGGCGTCACTGAGGCCGATTGCGCGGCGCTGGCTGATGCGCTGGAGCTCAAGGGCGATGCGCGCACCGACGGCGACACGCTTTTCCCGATCCTGTACAAGGCCTTCACCGAGAAGGACATGAGCCTGCTGGAGGTCAATCCGCTGATCGTCATGACGAACGGTCATCTGCGGGTGCTCGACGCCAAGGTGTCGTTCGACAACAACGCGCTGTTTCGCCATCCGGACATCGTGGAATTGCGCGACACCACCGAGGAGGACGCCAAGGAAATCGAGGCGTCGAAATACGACCTCGCCTATGTGGCGCTCGACGGCAATATCGGCTGCATGGTCAATGGCGCGGGCCTCGCCATGGCGACGATGGACATCATCAAGCTCTATGGCGCGGAGCCGGCGAACTTCCTCGATGTCGGCGGCGGCGCCACCAAGGAGAAGGTGACGGCGGCGTTCAAGATCATCACCGCGGACCCGAATGTGAAGGGCATCCTGGTCAACATCTTCGGCGGCATCATGCGCTGCGACATCATCGCCGAAGGCGTGGTCGCGGCGGTCAAGGAAGTGGGCCTCAAGGTGCCGCTGGTCGTGCGGCTCGAAGGCACCAACGTCGAAGAGGGCAAGCAGATCATCAATGAGAGCGGTCTCAACGTGATCTCGGCCGATGATCTGGACGACGCCGCCAAGAAGATCGTCAAGGCGGTGAAGGGCTGAGCCGGCGGCGCAGGGAGAATCTATGCCCTGCGACGGTACAGAAGCAGGTCTGCTATCCTCCTGGCTGTGCATCCCGCGAACTACCCATGCTCCGACGCTCCCCGCGCAGCCGCAAAATGTCAGTTCATTTCGGTCAAGTGCGGGGGGCGCCTGATATTTGAGACAGAAGGGAAGCTCGATCGGTCGACAGCAAAGTTTGACATTTTGCCCTCGTTCCACATAATATGTGCTACACGGATCATGTGGAATCGCATATGGCCAAGAACCTGACACTGGCGATCGACGAGGACCTGCTCGACAAGGCGCGGGTGCTTGCGGCGATGCGGCGGACCAGCGTCAACGAGATGGTGCGTCAGTACCTTCAGCGCGCGGTGGACGATGCCAGGCAACGCGACGATGCGCGCGAGGAATTGCTGCGGCTGATCGACGAATCTACCGGCGAACTGGGCGATTGGCGTCCCAGCCGGAAGAAGACCTATGCCGGGGATCGGCGTTTTGATTGATGGGGCCGATGTATTTCTCGACACCAACATCCTCATATACGCCGCCCAGGGCGGTGAGGCTGAGCCGGCCAAACGCTTGCGCGCGCGCCAGATTGTGCTCGAGGAGGATTATTGTACTTCCGCGCAAGTGCTGGCCGAATTCTACGTCAATGTCGTTCGAAGGGGCGAGCGTCCACTGGCTCCGGAAAAGGCCGATCAATGGGTGCGCGCCATCGCGAAGAAGCCATGCCTCCCGATTGACGCAAGCATAGTCGCCGACGCAATCGCCCTGTCGCACCAGAGCCACATCTCCTACTGGGATGCGGCCATCGTGGCGGCGGCCCAGCGGCTCGGCTCGCGAACTTTATATACCGAAGACCTGAACCACGGGCAGACCTACGGATCAGTCCGAGCCATCAACCCCTTTCTTTAAAGAACCGAACTCCGGAGACCGACGAACCAATGTCCATCCTGATCAACAAAGACACCAAGGTTCTCGTCCAGGGCCTGACCGGCAAGACCGGCACGTTCCATACCGAGCAGGCGCTGGCCTATTACGGAACGCAGATGGTCGGCGGCGTCCACCCCAAGAAGGGCGGCGAGACCTGGACCTCGGGACTGGACGGCGCGGCCGCGCTGCCGATCTTCGCCACCGTGGCGGAGGCGAAGGAGCGCACC
Source organism: Alphaproteobacteria bacterium (assembly GCA_030428345.1). Taxonomy (GTDB): domain Bacteria; phylum Pseudomonadota; class Alphaproteobacteria; order Rhizobiales; family Rhizobiaceae; genus BOKV01. The sequence continues at coordinate 11,156 of JAUIBM010000030.1, forward strand.
GGGGCGGACGCCTCGGTGATCTATGTGCCGCCGGCGGGCGCCGCGGCTGCGATCCTGGAGACGATCGAGGCGGAAATCCCGCTGATCGTCTGCATCACCGAAGGCATTCCGGTGCTCGACATGGTCAAGGTCAAGGCGCGGCTCGACAAGTCGAAATCGCGGCTGATCGGGCCCAACTGCCCCGGCGTGCTGACGCCGGAAGAATGCAAGATCGGCATCATGCCGGGCAATATTTTCCGCAAGGGCTCGGTAGGCGTTGTCTCGCGCTCGGGCACGCTTACCTATGAGGCGGTGTTCCAGACGTCGAATGCCGGCCTCGGCCAGACGACGGCGGTGGGCATTGGCGGCGATCCGGTCAAGGGAACCGAATTCATCGACATGCTGGAAATGTTCCTGGCCGATGACGAGACCAAGTCGATCATCATGATCGGCGAGATCGGCGGCTCGGCCGAGGAGGACGCGGCGCAGTTCATCAAGGACGAAGCCAAGAAGGGTCGCTCCAAACCGATGGCCGGCTTCATCGCCGGGCGCACCGCTCCCAAGGGCCGCACCATGGGCCATGCCGGCGCGGTCATCTCCGGCGGCAAGGGCGGCGCGGAAGACAAGATCGCGGCGATGGAAGCGGCCGGCATCAAGGTGTCGCCGTCTCCGGCGCAGCTGGGCGAAACACTGCTGGCGGTTCTCAAGGGCTGACCGGCCGAAAGGCCGCGACGCCGCCAGCAAACGGGTTAACATGCCGGTGCGGAAGAATTTCGCGCTGGCGACGGCAAATTTCCGCCGCAAGACATGCGGCATGAACAAGGAGGGCGGGTCGCACCCCGCTGGCTGGCGATGGCGCGCGAAGCGTTGAACGAGGAAATGGAGCGGACGTCGTTCCTGTATGGCGGCAACGCCGCCTATCTGGAAGACATGCAGGCCCGCTATGAGCGCGACCCCGATTCGGTGCCAGCCGAATGGCGCGCCTTCTTTTCGGGCCTGGACGATCCGCGCGAGGATGTGGAGAAGGCGGCGCGCGGGGCTTCCTGGAAGCGCGAGAACTGGCCGATCGCCGCCAATGGCGACCTGGTCTCGGCCCTCGATGGCGACTGGGGCGCGGCGGAGAAGCATCTCGGCGGCAAGATCCAGGAAAAGGCGCAGAAGGCCGGCGCGGAACTTTCGACCGACGCGATCAATCGCGCCACCACCGATTCGGTGCGCGCGATCATGATGATCCGCGCCTACCGCATGCGCGGCCATCTGCACGCCAATCTCGACC
>JAUIBM010000596.1 GCA_030428345.1 Alphaproteobacteria bacterium
TAGCCGGTTTCGTTCCCCGCCGGCGTGCATTGCGTCACATGCGAAACGCGCCGCAGGGCGGGAAGGCGGAAAGCGGCCGGGGAACCGGTGTATCAGGGGAGCGGACCGAACCGCGCTTCCAGATCGGCGAGCAGTTCATCGCTGAGGCCGGTGCATCTGGGCGCGGGCTTCATGTCGCGATCGCGCCGCCATTTGCTTGACGCGGTCCTCCACATCGCCATGGCTGCAACGAACGCCCGCAATTCGGCCGGGAAGTGCTTCAGCCGTTTGCTCCCGGGCCGCGTGATGCGCGCCAGAAAGTGGGCGACGGTCAGCCACCAGTTCACGGCAAAGCCCTTTTCGGGGTCTGTCAGCAAGTAGAGATAGCGGTTTCGACTCTGGAGATGATCGAACCGGTTCTTGCCACCCTTAGCCTTGCTGCGGTTTGACTGCGACGTGCCCCCGGCATAGTGGCGCATCACCGCGGCCGGCGCCAATGCCACCTTCCATCCTTGATAGCGAGCCTTGCGACAGTAATCGATCTCCTCCCAGTAGAAGAAGTAGACGGGATCGATCGGGCCGACCGACTCGAAGCACACCCGGCTGACCATCATGAACGAACCCTCGACCCAATCGACGGGGATCGGCTTCGGATCGCGCGCCCGCATCGCCTCGAGCGAGGCCCGGTGCACGCTGCGCATATAGCGGTTGGGGCGTTCGCCTTCCCACTCCAGGCCGGCCGGCCCGACAATGCCGATCGTCGGATCCGACTGCGCTGCCGAAACCATTTGCGATACGCAGTCCGGCATCAGCAATATGTCGTTGTTCGCCCACACGACCCAATCGCAGCCGTCATCGAAGGCGATTGGCGTGGCCATGTTGTAGGCCATCGCGAAGCCGAGATTTCCCGGCATTGCGATGATGCGCACCTGGGGATAGCGCTCGCGCGTGAGCGTCAGGCTTTCGTCCGAACTGCCATTGTCGACCAGATAGACGACGATGTCCGCATCTATCTGCGCCTCAATGCTCTCATAGACCGGCTCAAGCCATTTCAGTCCGTTAAAGTTCAGGATCATGACGCCGATCCGCGGCGTGGAAGGGTTCAAATGCATCAGCAAGAAAATTCCTGGAAAATCGGTTCCGGTTTGCCGCTCGCGCGCCCCTCGCAGCGTCCGGCGGTTAAATGGCCTGTGTTACGGCAATCGCCGGCAGCGCGGTGCGCCAGTCGGGGCGGGCGACGCTGAAAGCATCGGTGAATGTTGAGCAGTCGAGACGGGAATTGGCCGGCCGGCGCGCCGGAGTAGGATATTGCGAGGTCGCAATGTCGCGCACCACGCACGACAGGCCGGCCTCCTTCATGATTGCGCGGGCGAATTGCGCCCAGCTGGTATCCGGTGCGCCGGAGAAATGATGCACCCCGCCCCGCGCACCGGCCTTCATGGCTGTCGCGGCGGCGATGAGTGCGTCGGCGAGCGCGGCGGCGGGGGTCGGTCCGCCGATCTGGTCGGCGACGACATCAATGCTGGCGCGCTCGCGGCCCAGCCGCATCATCGTCCTGACGAAATTGCCGCCATGGGCGGAGAACACCCAGGAGGTCCGCAGGATCAGCGCATTGCCCCCGGCGGCCTCAATTGCGCGCTCCCCGGCGAGCTTGGTGCGGCCATAGGCGTTGAGCGGGGAGGGCGGATGGCCGGGCGCGAAGGCGTCCTCGCCCGATCCGTCGAAGACATAATCGCTCGAAATATGCAGGAAGGGCATGCCCCTTGCCGCCGCAGCGCGGGCCATCGCTCCCGGGCTTTCGCCGTTGACGATCATGGCCGCCGGCTCGTTCGCCTCGGCCTGGTCGACGCCGGTCCATGCGGCCGCGTTGATCACCACATCAGCCTGGCATTGCCTGATGGCGCGGGCGCATTGATCGGGATTCGCAAGGTCCGCCGCTTCCCGGTCGAGGAAGCGCGCCGCGACTCCCGCCGGCAGGCGCCGCGCCAATTCGCGCGCGACCTGTCCGTTGCGACCGAAGACCAGCAGCCTCACGCCCTGACTCACGCGTGGATGGCGGGATGCGCGCCGGACCCCGCCTGGTCAAAGGGTGATGTCCAGTCATCAAAGGACGGCGCGGCGGCATCCTTGGCCGAGAGGATCGGCTCGCCCGACAGGCCCCAGTCGATCGGCAGCGAATTCCACAGGACGCAGCCTTCATGTCGCGGCGCGTAATAGTCCGAGCATTTGTACTGGACTTCAGTGTCGGGCTCGAGCGTCACGAAACCATGCAGGAACCCCTTGGGCACGAGGAGCTGCAGCATGTTGTGCGCCGAGAGTTCCAGCACATGCCATTTGCCGTAATCGGGCGAGCCGCGGCGCACATCCACCGCGACATCGAGAATGCTGCCCCGGCTGCAGCGCACCAGCTTCGCCTGCGCATGGGGAGGGGCCTGGTAGTGAAGCCCGCGCAAGGTGCCG
>JAUIBM010000597.1 GCA_030428345.1 Alphaproteobacteria bacterium
CTCAACGTCGCAGAAACCCAGAATTCCTCGACCGGCGCAACCGCCGCGACCACCGTCTACGCCACGCCAGCGCCACCGGCCCCGCCGCAGCAATTGGCGGCAAGGCCGGCGGAGCCTGTTGCTCCGCGCGACATCGCCGCCCTGGCCCCGACCGACAATTCCGCCTACCGTCCCGCCGAATTGCAGCTGGCCTCGATCGCTCCGTCGGGCACGGAAATGCGCGATCCGAGGATCGACCCGCTGGCCGCCGATGGCGAAATCCCGATCGATCCGGAAGAAGAAGCCGCGGACCTTCGCGCCACCGAGCTCTACAACTCGATGAAGCATGGCCAGTGCAAGGGCGGCTGGGGACCGAAGCCGCTGATGCTGAATGCGGAGCGGATCAATCCGCAGCATCATTACTACATGGAAATGCGGCTGCGGCACACGCCGCCGCTGCCTGTGGGGCACGTGTTCATCGCCTATGGCCGGATGAGCCCCGAAGGCGAACCTCTGGATGAGAAGCTGGTGATGCTGGCCCCGATCGGCGGCTATGCCGGCGCGACAGTCGCGGCCGCCGCACCTGTCACGGGCGTGCTCGAGCCCTATGGCGACGACTGCATCCTGCGGCCTATCGCCTCCTACCGCATCTCACTCAGCGCCCAGCAATATGAAAAGCTTTTGCTGCGCATCCAGCAGGCACAGCGCGACAAGCCGAAATATGCGCTGTGGACCTATAACTGCAACCACTTCATGTCGGATATCGCGGCTTCTGTCGGCATTCTGCCGCCCAAGAACCGCTACAAGACCTCGCTGACCTATTTCTACGAGATGATGGACCGCAATGAAGGGCACAAGGTGCCCCGAACCCGGAACGACCCCGTCTATACCGCGAGCACGAAGCCGCAGATCCGCTGAGCCGGGCCAGTCGCCCGGCGATCCCTTCCTCGCAAGGGCTTCAGGCTCGCCAGGCGCGGCAGGTCACTGCTGCTTGAACATCCAGGAATCGAAGGCGAAGAAGCCCATCTGACGCGAATCATGCACGCGCTCGGCCGTGGCGTTTTCTCCCCCTGCCCCATAGGCGAAGAAGAGCGGCATCAAGTGCTCGTCCGTCGGATGGTTCTCCGCGACATTGGGAGCAAGCTTGCGCCAATCGAGGATCGCCTCCCGGTCACCCTCGGCGAAGCGATCAGCGAACCAATCGGTGAACGCCGCGACCTTGGACGCCATCGCTGCATCGGGCGCAAGACCATGCCGCATCGCGCCGAACACCGCCCGCAGGTTATGCGTGATATGACCCGAGCCGATCAGCAGGATGTCATCGGCGGCGAGCGGGGCAAGCGCCGCGCCGAGCGCATAGTGGTAACGCGCGTCGCGGCGTGGATCGATCGATACCTGGACGATCGGAATGTCTGCCTCGGGATAGGCCAGCAGCATCGAAGTCCAGGCGCCGTGATCATAGCCGCGCTTTGGCGCAATGCGGGGCGACAGACCGGCGTCGGCCAGCATGTGGGCAATGTGCATCGCCAGTTCCGGCTCGCCCGGGGCAGGATAGACAATGCGGTAGAGTTCCTCGGGGAAGCCACCGAAATCGTAGATCATCTCAGGGTGGGGATCGGTAACGACCACAGGACCGTCGGTCTCGAAATGAGCCGAAGCAATGACGATCGCCTTGGGTCGGCCCACGAGAGATGGAAGAGACCTTAGATATTCGCGCGCCTCGGTGTCGTCCGTCACGATGTTCGGCCCGCCATGGGAAATGAAAAGGCTGGGTGATTGCACGCGACTTCCTCCGGCAGTTGTCTGAAAGCTATCCTGCGTCCAATATCGGTGTTGAAGGCATCCGAATAAAGGCGGCTCGCCCGCAACTGTCCGTTCACAACTTCAACAGGCTTTGCAATGAGCGCTGCAGAGATGTTTCGCGAGATCGCGCTTTCGCTCGAGGGAACGCTCGAAGCGCCGCATTTCGATCGCACGGCGTTCAAGGTCCGCCGCATCTACGCGTCCTTGCCGGCGGACGGGAAGACGGCAAACCTGCGCCTCGCCCCCGATGAACAGGCGCTGAAGTGCATGACACACCCAGAGGCGTTTTCGCCGGTCGGCAATGCATGGGGCCGCCAGGGCTGGACGCAATGCGAACTAGCTCGCGTGGAGCGGGGCGAACTGGAACAGGTGCTCGCGCTCGCATGGACGCATGGCTGCGCGAAGCAGCCGCGATAGCCCAAAACGAAACGGGCGGCGCAGGAACCTCCCGCGCCGCCCGTCAATGTCGCCTAACGGCTGTTTGCGTCAGCCATTGGCCGCCAGAGCCGGTGTTTGCGCAACGCGATCGCCGCGCAGCAATTCGGACACCAGGAAGGCCAGTTCGAGCGACTGGCTGGCGTTCAAGCGCGGATCACAATGGGTGTGATAGCGATCGCCCAAATTTTCGTCGCTCACCGCCC
>JAUIBM010000598.1 GCA_030428345.1 Alphaproteobacteria bacterium
GCGATGCCGGCCAGCATGCCGCGCAGCATTCGGTAGCTTTCCTCATCGCCCCGATTGGTCAGATCGCCGCTGAGGACCGCGAAGGCCGGCCGCGGCTCGATGGCGCCGACCATTTCGATCACCGTCTCGAGCGTCGCCGTCGTGTCGCTGACCAATCCCGGATCGGCGGAGGCGCTGACGTGAAGATCGGTCAGGTGAAGGAAGGTCGTCGGCGCTGTCATGTGCTTGTTCCTGATTGTATTCTTCAAAAAGGGCTTTCGGCGGCTGCCAGCAGCGCGCGGGTATATGCCTGCTGCGGCGATCCGAGAATGGCGCCGACCGGTCCTTGCTCCACGACCGAACCGTTGCGCATCACCATCACCCGGTCGCACAGGCTGGCGATCACGGCCAGGTCATGCCCGATGATGACGATGGCGAGGTTCAGTTCCTCCCGCAGGTCCATCAGCAGGTTGAGTATTTGCGCCTGCACCGAGACGTCGAGCGAAGCGACGGGTTCGTCCCCGATCAGCAGCGCCGGGCGCGGTGCGATCGCACGGGCGATGGCGATGCGCTGGCGCTGGCCGCCGGAAAATTCATGCGGGAAGCGCGCCATGTCGGCGGCGCGCATCTGCACGCGCTCCATCGCCTCGCCGGCTCTCCTGCGCCGCGCCGCCGCATCCAGCGTCGGATCGACCATCAGGGGTTCGGCGACGCTCCAGCCCACGGTGCGGCGCGGGTCGAGCGAGCCGAGAGGGTCCTGAAACACCATCTGGAAGCGCGGCCTGATCCGGCGCAGCCGCGACCGGTCGATGGCGTTGATGTCCTGGCCCTGGAAGAGCACCGCCCCGTCGTCCGGCCGCTCGAAACCCATGATCATGCGTGCGAGTGTCGACTTGCCCGAACCGCTCTCGCCGACAATGCCGAGGCATTCTCCCGGATTTAGGGAAAGGCTCACATCGTTGACGGCGGTGAGAGTCGGCGCGGGAGACAGCAATGCCGTGCGCGGCAGGCGATAGCGGCGCGTGGCCGACCTGACGTCGAGCAGGGTGGGTTCGCTCATGACGCCTCCTCGCGCTCGACAAGGCGGTAACAGGCAGCCTCGCCGCCGGACCGCGAGAGTTTTGGCGGCCGGCGCGTGGCGCAATGCGGCAACTCGACCGGACACCGCCCGGCGAAGCGGCAGCCGTCCGGAAGACTCACAAGCGGCGGCACGGAGCCGGGGATCGTGGGCAGGCGGGTTCTGCCCGTGCGATGCAGATCGAGACGCGGACGGGCCGCGACCAGGCCCTGCGTATAGGGATGGGCCGGCTCCTCCAGGATGGCGGCGGTTTCGCCGCGTTCCACCATGTCGCCGCCATACATCACGATCATGCGCTGCGTCGCCCGCGCGACGGCGCCCAGATCGTGGCTGATGAAAACGAGCGCCATGCGCCGGCTTTGGCTGAGCGATACCAGCAATTGGATGATGCGCTGCGCCACCGTCGCATCGAGCGCGGTCGTCGGTTCGTCGGCGATGAGCAGCGAGGGATTGCACGCAAGCGCCAGCGCGATCAGCACGCGTTGTCGCTGCCCGCCGGAAATCTGGTGCGGATATTGGAGCAGGCGCGCGGCCGGGTCGTCAATGCCGACCTCGGCCAGCAGATCGAGCGCCTGCCGGTTCGCCTGCGACCGCGTCATGCCCTCATGCACCTGCAACGGCTCGCGGAGCGTGTCGCCGATCCGCAGCAGCGGATTGAGCGCGGCCATCGGCTCCTGGAATACCATGGCGACCGTTCTGCCCCTGACGGTGCGCCAGTCGCGCTCGCGAGCGCCGCTCATGTCGCGCCCGTCCAGCACGATGCTGCCCGAGACCCGTGCCGCCTCCGGCGTCATGCCGGCCAGGGCCAGTCCAAGCATGCTTTTCCCGCAGCCGGACTCGCCGATGATCCCCAGCCTTTCGCCGCGTTCCAGCGTCACGCAGGCGTCGCGAACCGCATGGGCGCCGTCGAAGGAGACAGTGAGATCGGAGGCGGAAAGAATGGTCATCGCGTTCCGTTCAGCCGCGGATCGGCGAGATCGCGCAGGCCGTCGCCGAGCAGGTTGAAACCGAGCACCGCCGTGACGATGCAGAGCCCCGGATAGATCGCCAGTTGCGGCGCGAGGAACAGCAGGGTCTGGGCCTCCGACAGCATGCGTCCCCAGGATGGATAGGGCGGCTGGACCCCCAGGCCGAGATAGGACAGGGCGGCCTCGGCGAGGATTGCGACGACCTCGTCGAGCATGACCGGCCGGTGCACGAAGTCCCGTTCTTCCGGCAGCTCGCGTCCATGCTCCACCTCACAGCGCCTGGGCCAGTCGGTCGGCCAGGTCGGGGGTCGAGGCGAGGTCGTCCTCGAGCGCCCGCCACGCCTCGCGGTCGTAGACGTCGATGTGGTCGCCCATTCCGATGAGCGCCACC
>JAUIBM010000599.1 GCA_030428345.1 Alphaproteobacteria bacterium
TCACCTTGATGTCGCCGGAATCGACAAAGCCCTTGGCTTCGGACGCATCGCCCGTGAAGGCCTGCACCGAGCCGGCGAGCAATTGCGTCACCGCCTCGCCGCCGCCGTCGAAGGCGACATATTTGATCTTGCGCACGTCCTCGATGCCGGCCTTCTTGGCCACCAGCAGCACCTTCAGATGGTCCCAGCCGCCGACTGCGGAGCCGCCGGCGACCGAGACGCTGGTCGGGTCCGCCTTGATGGCGTCCATCAGTTCGGGAAGGGTGTTGATCTTGGAATTCTTGGCGACGGCGATGATGCCGTAGTCCGCGCCGACGGAAGCAACCCAGCGGACCTGCGTCTGGTCATTGCCGGGATAGGCGCCCTGTGCAAGGCGGGTCGAGGTTGCCGACGAGGCGGCGACGATCAGGTTGTTGTCCTCATTGCGCTTGTTGACGACCTCGGCGAAGGCGACACCGCCGCCGCCGCCGGCCAGATTGGTCACCTGCATCGTGCCCGGGATCAGCTTGAGATCCTGGAGCGCCTTGCCTACCTGGCGGCAGGTGAAGTCCCAGCCGCCGCCGGGATTGGCGGGGGCGATGCATTCGGTATTGCCAGGCTCGAAGGCGAGCGCGGGCGCAAGCGGCAGTGCAAGGGTCAGCGCGCCCGCCAGCGCGAGGCCGCGGAAACGAAATTGAAGCGTCATCGGTATTCTCCTCCCGAAACTACACACGCCGCAGGCGCCGCATTTCCTGCGTTGCGCCGATGGCGGGCGGGGATGTTACTCCGCCGCAACGCTACGTTATGCCGCTTGGCAAGGGCTGCGCAAGCCTGACCTGGTTCTGACTTTGGTATCATCCCCGCCGCCCTTGCCAGCAACGGTTCCGATCTGGCAACGATGCCAGTTCGGCATGTGCCGGACTCGGGGGATCTGGATTGATCATGCATGGACAGGGAAACTGGATGAAACGCCTTGGCCGCCCATGACATCGCCATTCTCGGCGCGGGGATCGCCGGTCTTGCGGCGGCGTTGCTGCTCAAGCGCGCCGGACATCGCGTTACGCTGTTCGACCAGTTCGAGGCGCCCAGGCCGCTCGGTTCCGGGCTGATCCTGCAGCCGACAGGTCAGGCGGTGATGCGCCGGCTTGGGCTCGATGCGCGGATCGGCGATCTGGCCGCGCCGATCCACCGCCTGCATGGGGTGGACGCCGTCAGCGGCCGCGTCGTGCTGGATGTGCGCTATGCGGCGCTCTCGGCGAACAGGTTCGGGCTGGGCGTTCATCGCGGCGCGCTGTTTTCCACCCTGTTCGAGGCCGTGCTGGCCGAAGGGGTTCCGCTGGAGACCGGCATGCGCGCGGTAGATCTGGACCCCGGCGCTTCGGGCGTTGCGGTGGCGTTCGCCGGGGGCGGGCGCAGCGCGCGATTCGACCTTGCCATCGATGCGAGCGGGGCGCGCAGCACGCTGACCGGCAGGGCGGCGCGTAAGGCGAAATTCCGCGAACTCGACTATGGCGCGCTGTGGGCCAGCCTCGACTGGCGCGAGGGCTTTGCGATCGACGCGCTCAGCCAGCGCTACCAGCGCGCCAGCGTCATGATAGGGGTGCTGCCGATCGGCCGGCTCCCCGCCGAAACGCAGGACCAGGCGGCGTTTTTCTGGAGCGTCAAGCCGGCCGAGCATGCCGCGCTGATCGCCGCCGGGCTCGACCCCTGGAAACAGCGCGTTGCCGGGCTGTGGCCGCAGACCGGCCCGCTGCTCGACCAGATCGACGACTGGGACCGGCTGACCCTTGCGCGCTACGGCCATCACACACTTGCCGTTCCGGCCGGGCGCGGGATCGCCTTCATCGGCGACAGCGCCCATTCCACCAGCCCGCAACTGGGGCAGGGGGCGAACATGGCGCTGCTGGACGCGGCGGCGCTGGCCGACAGTCTCGAGGCGTATCGCGAGATCGACCAGGCGCTCGAGGACTATGTGCGCCGCCGCCGGCTGCATGTGCGGCTGTACCAGACGCTCTCTTATCTGCTGACGCCGTTCTACCAGTCCGACAGTCATGTGCTGCCCTTTCTGCGCGACCGCGTCGTTGCGCCGGCCTCGCGCCTGCCGCCGGCGCAGCGGATCCTCGCGGCAATGGTCGCGGGTAGCTGGTAGGCGCTATTCTCGCGACAGGGTGCGCGCGCGATACGCGTCGCGGGCGACGACGCGCTCGCGCCAGATGATGTAGACGCCCGATCCGACGATGACGGCGATGCCGGCGGTCTTGATCGCGTCCGGCAGATTGCCGAAGGCCATGTAGCCGAAGCCGGTGGCCGCGACGATCTCGGTGATCGGCATCTCGCCATACATCAGCAGGTGCCGCGCCGCATCGAGCCGGATGTCGGCGTATCCGGCTTCGATCGCGGAGCGGATGGACGCCGCCGT
>JAUIBM010000600.1 GCA_030428345.1 Alphaproteobacteria bacterium
CATCGAGGAAAACCCGGTGCCGAAATCGTCGAGGGCGATGCGCACGCCCAGCCTGCGCAGGCTGGCGATCGCTCGCCGCGTGCGCGTGGAATCCTGCCGGAAGACCTGCTCGGTGATCTCCAGTTCGAGGCGGTGCGGCTCGAAGCCGGTCTCTTCCAGCACGGATTGCACCATATCGACGAAGCCGCGCTGTCTGAACTGGACGGCGGAGATATTGACCGCCAGCCTCAGGGGCCTGAGGTCCAGCAGGTCCAGGCATGCGCGGCGCAGGATGAATTCGCCGAGCGTTTCGATCAGGCCCATTTCCTCGACCACGGGAATGAACTGCATCGGCGGCACCGCGCCGCGCCCGGGGTGAAACCAGCGCACGAATGCCTCCACTCCCAGAACGGCGCCGCTCTCATGCGAGACCAGAGGCTGGTAGCTGATCTGGAAATGCTCGTTGATCACTGCTTCGCGCAGATCGGCCGCAAGGGCGTTGCGGTCGCGGATGCGGTCCTCCATGTCGTCGCTGAAGATCTGGAGATTGTTCCTGCCCGATTCCTTCGCCTGGAAAAGGGCGAAGTCCGCGCGCTGCAGCGCCTGGCGCGGCTCCAGGCCGGCGCCGTCGATCCGGGTCGCTCCGATGGAAACGCTGGCATGAATATGCTTGCCGTCAAAATGCACCGGCTTTTGCATGGCCTTGAAGATCCGACGTGCGATCCGTTCCATCTCCTCGCGCCCTGCGGCGTTGGGCAGGATGACGGCGAATTCATCGCCGCCGAGGCGGGCCGCGAAATCCCCCTTGCGGATGCACCGCGTCACGCGGGCGGCAAAATCAGCGATCACGGCGTCGCCGGCCTCGTGGCCATAGGTGTCGTTGATCTGCTTGAAGCGGTCGAGATCCAGATAGAGGATCGCGCATGCGCGTGCGCCCAGCCGCGCTGCGGCCAGCGCTTCGTTGAGTCTTTGCTGGAACCGACGGCGATTGGGCAATTGGGTCAGTTCGTCGGTGAAGGCGAGACGGCCCATGCCGTTGAATGCCTCGATATTGCGGAAAAGCAGAAAAGTGGCGGCAGTCGCGACAAGAAATGTGGCGAGTATCTCGAACGTCGCCAATGGCAGGGTTTGCGCCGTCCGCCCTCCCATGCCCACAACCTGCAGGGTCAGTGACGCCGAGGCGGCGATCGCCGTGGCGACCGCCAGCTTGAGCACCCTGCCGCGCTCTTTGGGTTGGACAATATGCATTGCTTGCTCTTGTCTTGGGGCTGCGACGCGAATCCTGCGGCGCTTCCGTCACGTAGCAGCCAGCGCGTTAACTTTACGCGGATCGGATTGTTAAAACTGGAACAAACCCGGTGCGCGCGAAGGGCGTGGCGCGAACAGTCGGATATAGCGCTAATAAATTCGATTGGCGCTTCGGGATTCAGGGCGTATGAAACGCGCGTTCAGTTTCCCGAAAATTTCGTTGCGGCGTTTTCATGACCGAGACAGCTTCCGACGAAACGGCTGTCATCGGCCGTTTCGCAGCCTTCAAGTTTCCAGCTTTCACGCGCTACTGGCTGGCGCGTTTCTTCGCAACCTTCGCGGTCCAGATCATTACCGTGGCGGTCGGCTGGCAGATGTACGACCTCACCGGCAATCCGTTTCACCTCGGCTTGCTGGGGCTGATCGAGTTCGCACCTTCGCTGCTGCTGGTGCTGGTCACCGGATCGGTAGCCGACCGGTTCGGGCGGCGGCTGGTCATGGGGCTCTCATCGATGCTCGAGGCGGTGTGTGGGGTGGCGCTGCTGACGATCACGGTGCTGGGTGCTGATCCGGTCGCGATCTTCATCGTGCTTGGCTTCTTCGGTGTGGCGCGCGCCTTCTTCGGTCCCGCATCGGCGGCGCTTCTGCCCAATGTCGTTCCCACGCAATATTTCGCCAATGCGGTGGCGTGGAATTCGTCGGCCTGGCAGACGGCTTCCATCGTCGGCCCCGCGGTCGGCGGCCTGCTCTATGGCTTGTCGGCGGAAGTCGCCTACGGCGTTGCCGCCTTGCTGATGGCGGGCTCGGCCATCCTGGCGTTCTCGATCCCCAAGCCGGTGCAGTTGACCGAGACGGAGCGCCGGACGCTTTCCACGCTGTTCGCCGGATTCCGCTATATCTGGCATGAGAAGATCGTGCTGGGAGCGATTTCGCTCGATCTGTTCGCCGTGCTGCTGGGCGGCGCGGTGGCGCTGATGCCGATCTATGCGCGCGACATCCTTCATCTGGGGCCATGGGGGCTGGGCATGCTGCGCGCCTCGCCCGGCGTCGGCGCGATCCTCGTGGCGATCTTCCTGACCGGCATGCCGCTTCGCGACCATGCGGGCCGGATCATGTTCATCTTCGTCGGCGTGTTCGGCGTGTTCACG
>JAUIBM010000031.1 GCA_030428345.1 Alphaproteobacteria bacterium
TTGTCAGCCTTGTCGTCATCTTCTCTCTCAACGCGCTCAGCAGAAAACTCTTCGGGAACTGGCAGCCATGAGACGGGACCCCTTCCTGTTCGTATCGATCGTCGTGGCCATCACGGTTCTGGGCTTTATTACGCTGCCGCTGATCATCGTATGCCTCACCTCTTTCAACGCCACGACCCAGGCCGTCTTTCCGCCGAATGGCTGGTCCATGCGCTGGTACGCCAACATCGTATCCGTTGGTGTCTTTGCCCGCCCGTTTCAGGTTAGCCTGGCGCTTGCCGCATCATGTGTCGTGGTGACGCTGACGATTGCTGTCGCGGCAACGCTCGGCCTGACACGGTATTCCTTTCCGGGACGCAGCGCGATCGACGCCGCGATCATGTCGCCGCTCATCGTGCCGCAGGTGATTACCGGTCTTGCCGTGCTCCTCGTCTACGCCTCGATTAGGGGCATGCCGTTGGCCTATCTGCTGGCGCTGCATGTGATCCTCACGCTGCCATATGCGATGCGCGTCCTGCTGGCGTCGATGGCGCGTGTCGGCGGCGAACTCGAGGAGGCGGCGATCAGCCTGGGAGCTTCGCGCATCAAGGCGTTCTTCCTCATCACGCTGCCGCAGATCAAGGCGGGCGTCTTCGCCGCCTCGTTCTTCTGCTTCGTGATCTCTTTCGACAATTTCACGGCGACCGCATTCCTGGTGAACCGGGAGCAGACGCTGCCAGTGGCGATCTACGGATACATACTCAGCACCTCGGACCCAACGGTCGCCGCGATAGCGACTCTCATGCTTGGCGCAACGACAGCGCTCGTGCTGCTGATTGATCGCACCATCGGACTTCAGAGGGTCACATGACTGAGAACAAGCCCCAATCCGTTGAGATCGACCAGATTTCGGTCCGCTTCGGTGATGTCTTCCCCATTCGCAAATTGTCGCTCGACATTGGCGCAGGCGAGCTCGTCTCCATTCTGGGGCCGTCGGGTTGCGGAAAGACAACGACGCTGCGCGCCGTAGCCGGATTCAATCATCCTTTCGAGGGCGACATACGGATTGACGGAAAGTCCGTGATCAAGATTCCCGCGAATGCACGCGACATCGGGATGATGTATCAGAGCTACGCCCTCTTTCCGCACAAGACGGTTGCGGAAAATGTCGGCTTCGGCCTGAAGATGCGTGGACTGCCGAAGGGCGAGATCGTCGCGCGCGTTCGCGAAATTCTTGGCAAATTCCAGCTTCGCCAGTTCGAGGAGCGACTGCCCGGACAACTCTCCGGCGGGCAGCAACAGCGCGTTGCGCTGGCGCGAGCACTGGTCTTCAATCCGCGCGTGCTTCTGCTGGACGAGCCACTGGCCGCGCTCGACAAGAAGCTGCGTTCCGAGATGCAGTTCGAACTGAAGCGCATTCAGCGCGAATACCAGATCACCACGATGTTCGTCAGTCACGACCAAGAGGAGGCCCTCTCGCTGAGCGACCGCGTTGCGGTGATGGCGAACGGCAAGATTCTCCAGATCGACACTCCTTCGGAAGTCTATGATCGACCCACGCACCGCTTCGTGGCTGATTTCGTCGGCAATGCAAATTTTCTGACGGGGCGGGTGAAAGAGGGCGAAGGTCGACGCTGTTTCGAACTGGAAAATCCTGCTGTCCGGATCCAACTGCCTGAAGGCGACTTTCCGCTTGGCCCGGCAGAAATGATGATCCGCCCCGAAAGACTGCGCCTCGGCGCGGTTGGACAGGACAACGGCTTTACCTGGCGTGGCAAGCTGCGAGATCGGGTTTTTCTGGGCAATGGCCTGCGGATCATGGTCGAACTCGAACTCGGCCGCACGGTCCAACTCGATCTTTCGCCGGAGCAGGATCGCGGCCTTGCCGACAAGTCCGAGGTCGAGATCGGCTGCCTGTACGACGACGTGCGCATCTTCCCGCTGGAGACGGCTTCGCGATGATGCGCATGCTTCTACTGTCCAATTCGGGCAGCCCCTATCTCGGCTATGTGGGCGAGGCGATCGATCGACATTTCGCGGGTACGAATTTGGTGGGATTCGTATCTGCGGCCCGGTTGGGAGGGGCCGATGCCGAGGCGGGCTATTTCGACCAGGCGCAAAAAGCGCTGGAGCGCGGACCCCGAAAATTGGTTCACTTGCGGTGGGAGCGTGACGGCCTTCAGCGGCTGGACGAAGTGGACGCGGTTTTTGTCGGCGGAGGCAATACCTTTGCGCTGCTGCAGAGGTTGCGCCAGTCCGGCATGCTTGTGCGCATGGCGGCAAGAGTGCGTGTCGGGATGCCCTATCTGGGTTCCAGCGCCGGCACCAACATAACCGGCCCGACCATCCTGACCACCAATGACTGGAACGTGTCCGGGGTCAGCGAATTTGGTGGAATGTCGCTGTTTCCCTGGCAGATCAATCCGCACTACTTCGCGGCAGAGACGGGGCTCCCGGAGACCGCTTGCCGCGAGCCGCGGATCGCGGAATTTCATCTGATGCATGAAACCCCGGTGCTCGCAATCGAGGAACAGACCGGACTGGAATGGGATGGACGCGAGGCAAAGCTGTTCGGCCTTGGCCGCGCGCGACTGTTCCGGCGAAGGGTCGAGCCTTGCTGGATCAACCCGGGCCAATCCATTGCGTGCGCTGACTAGCGCGGCTTCAAGAGGAGGCACTCACTTGAGTTACAGTTATTTTCGCGCCGATTCAGTGGCTTCGGCTCAGAAGGCGCTTGCCGACGCTGCTGGTTCGGCGCGTTTGCTGGCCGGCGGCACCGACCTTCTCATCCAGATCAAGCGGGGGCATGTCTCCGCCGGATGTCTAGTCGATATTCGCCACGTCGCTGAATTGAACGGCATTGCCAGCGCGGGTGGAGAAGTTGTCATCGGGGCGTGTGTGCGTCATCGGGAGATCGAGAAGCACGAATACTTCCAGCACCGCATCCAGGCGCTTTGCGAGGGATCCCGGGTCGTGGGGGGTATTCAAGTCCGGAACATGGGAACCGCAGGCGGCAACATCGTCAACGCCTCGCCTGCTGCCGATCTCAATCCGGTGCTGATGGCGCTGGACGCTTCGGTCGTTTTCCGGGACGGCAAGGGTGAGCATGTCACGCCGCTTGGCGAGTTCATTACCGCGCGATCGACGACAGCACTGGGGGCGGAGGGCATCGTTACCGCGATCCGCTTCGCGGACCCTCCGACAGGGACCGGCACTGCATTTCTCAAGGCCGGGCGCCGCCGCGCCATGGAGATCGCTCTCGTCAATGTCGCCATCCGCGTTCGCATGGCGGGGGACAGGATTGAGGATGTCCGTATCGTCATGGGCGCTGTAGGGCCGACGATGATCCGCGCCGAGGCAGCCGAAAGGCTCCTTGTCGGCGAGGTCCCTGGCGAGGAACTCGTGGCTGAGGCGGCGCGGCTTGCCGCCAATGAGGCCCGTCCGCGCGACGATGTCCGCGCCACGGCCCAATACCGCAGGCACATGGCGGGCGTCATGGTCAGCCGCGCGATACCGGTTGCGCTGGAACGCGCCAGGAAGGATGCAAGATCGTGAAGACGGAAATAGTAACGCTCAGGATCAACGGTCACCAGGAGGATGTGCTGGTAAGGCAGGGCCAGAGCCTGCTTTCCGTCCTGCGCGACACGCTCGGGATGACCGGCACAAAGATCAATTGCCGCGAGGCCGAGTGCGGCGTGTGCAGCGTCGAGATGGATGGCCGTGTCGTCAATTCCTGCCTGGTCGACGCGCGTATGGCGCAGGGCTCGGACATCGTCACGATTGAAGGCGTGCAGGAAGCGGAAGGGCTCGACATTCTCCAGCAATGTTTTGTCCGCCACGGCGCAGTGCAGTGCGGCTACTGCATCCCAGGCATGATCATGGCGGCGCGCGGACTGTTGCGCGAAAATCCGCGTCCCACGCGCGAGGAAATCAGGCAGGGCCTTTCCGGCGTCCTGTGTCGCTGCACCGGCTACCAGAAAATTGTCGATGCGGTGGAGGATGCTGCCGGTACGCTTGTTCAAACGCGCGAAGGAGCGATTTGATGACCGTTCACAAACGCCGCATCGTCGGCAACCGGCTGCCGCGCATCGACGCCACCTCAAAGGTCACCGGCGCCATCGTCTATGGAGCGGACTACGCTCGCAACGGAATGATCCATGGCGCGATCCTTCGCTCGCCCCATCCGCATGCGCGGATCCGCAATATTGACGCCCGCGAGGCACTCGCTGCGCCCGGCGTCTTCTGCGTGGTGACCGCCGCCGACATTCCGTCGGAGCGCTTCGGCTCCTTCGTCAAGGACATCGACGTCTTTGCGAAGGAAGTCGTGCGCTACAAGGGACATCCGGTCGCTGCTGTGGGAGCGCGCACGCGTGAAGAAGCAGAAGCCGCCCTGCCGCTCATCAGGGTCGAGTATGAGGAGCTTCCCGTCGTAGCGACAGTTGAGGAGGCCATGGCAGACGACGCAAGGCTCGTTCACGAGGAATGGGAAAGCTACGAAGCCAACGCAACATTGGTGCGGCGAGGCAATATCGCCAACCATACGCGTCTGACCGTTGGCGACGCCGATGCCGCGTTCGCAGGAGCGTGGAGGGTCTTTGAACACAGTTTCAGGACGAACCTCCAGCACCCGGGCTACACGGAGCCCCGCGCCGCAGTCGCAGAGTGGGATCAGGACAGGCTGACGGTCTGGTCGTCGACACAGACGCCGTTCGAGCAGCAATCGACCCTTGCTGCGATTTTCCGCATCCCGGCCTCGAATGTCCGTGTCTCGGTTCCCGCGATCGGCGGCGCATTCGGAGGCAAATTGCGTATCGGGGTCGAGCACGTGGCCGCGGCCCTGGCACGCAAGGCGCGCCGACCGGCCAAGGTCATGCTCACGCTCGAGGAAGAAATTGCCACGGGCTATTGCCGGCAGCCGGCGCATATCCGGCTCAAGCTTGGCGTGGACCGGGACTTGCGCATCGTCGCCAAGGCGGGACGGATGCTGGTCGATTGCGGCGCCATGTCGGGCTCCGGCGTCGGCGTGGCCTCGTCCGGACTTCTCATGCTTGCAGGACCCTATGTCATCCCCAACCTCGCGATAGAGGGGTTTGCCGTCTACACCAACAAGGCGCCGACCGGATCGTTTCGGGCGCCGTCGGGGCCGCAAGGAAATTTCGCCTGCGAAAGCCAGATGGACATGGTTGCGCGCGAACTCGGCGTCGATCCGCTCGAATTCCGCTTGAAGAACATCGTCAGGGACGGCGACAAGGGGCCGACCGGCCAGGAAATGGGCACCGTGAGCGTGGAAGAATGCCTGCTCAAGGCGGCCGAGGCGATCGGGTGGGACAAACCTGTCGTCGAACCGGGACGGGGCAGGGGCATCGCGTGCGGATGGTGGACGATGACGGGCCAGTCGTCCAACGTGTTCGTGAAGGTCAATCCCGACGGCCGGGTGGTGGTCAACAGTGGATGCGCGGAGATCGGTTCGGGCGCCATTACCGGCGCCATGCAGGTCCTGGCCGAGGAACTGGGCGTCGATCTGGAGGACATCACGGTCGTCAACGCCGACACCGCGTCAACGCCGTTCGATTTCGGGGCGCAAGGCTCGCGAACCGCCTCCATGGTCGGCAATGCCTGCGCGGATGCGGTTCGCAACTTGGCGGCCAAGGCGTTTCCGGTTGCCGCGCAGATCATGGGCGTGACGGCAGACAGCTGCAGTTTCGGCTACAAGGCCATTGTCTCCGGCAACCAGTCGGTGCCGTTGGCGCAAGTGGCTGCGAGTCTGCAGTCCGGCGCGGGAGGGTTGATCGCGGAAGGCTCGTATATCCAGCCCGGCACCCCCTTCGACAAGGACCGGACCAGCGGCATGGTCATTCCGGTGGTCAATTCCCCCAGCTATCACGCCCATGCCGTCGATCTGACAGTAGACGAGGAAACGGGCGAGGTCACGATCAACAAATATGTGGTCGCGCAGGACGTGGGTTTCGCCATCAATCCCACCTACATCGAGGGGCAGATCGAGGGGGGCGTCATCCAGGCGATCGGGCAGACGATGTATGAAGAAATTGTCTGGGAAAACGGCGAGGTCCGAAACGGCAATCTGACGGATTACAAGATGCCGACCGCCGAGGATGCGCCCGAAGTCGTGTCGATACTTGTCGAGAGGGCCGGATTGACCGGACCCTATGGCGCCAAGGGAGTTGGCGAGCCGCCGGTGATCGAGCCGCCCGCGACGCTGGCCAACGCCGTGCACGATGCGTCAGGCGTGCGGGTCACCGATCTGCCGATCACTCCCGAAAAAATTGCCTTGGGGCGAGTGCGAGGGAACTGAGAAGCTTGAAGCCGATGCGCTGTCATCGGGCGAGTGTGATGATCGGAGGCGATTCATGCCGGAGTTGGAAAGTGCACCGGATGGCGATTTCAGCGTCAACGGAAACCCGGTCGACGCGACCGGGCATGACGGGCGACCTCTAGTAGAGTTCCTGCGCGATGTTCTCAATCTGACCGGCACCAAGATCGGCTGCGGGAATGGTGAATGCGGCGCCTGCACCGTGTTGGTCGATGGCGCCGCGATGTGCTCCTGCATCGTCACCGCAGGCTCCATGCGCGGATCCGATGTCATGACCGTCGAAGGCCTTGCCAGCGACGGGAGACTGACAGCGCTGCAGGAGAGCTTCATGCGGAATGGCGCCTTGCAATGCGGCTTCTGCACGCCAGGAATGCTGATGTCGGCGACGGAATTGCTGCTGAGAAATCCGAACCCGACGCGACAGGAGATCGTTCATTTCATGAATGGCAATGTCTGCCGCTGCACCGGCTATGCCCAGATAGTCGAGGCTATCGAGGAGGCGGCGCGACATGGATGATCTCGTCGATAAACCGGGCCGTTCCGTCGGGCGAAGCGTGCGGCAGATCGAGGCGCCCCGAAAGGTGCAAGGTCTCGAGATCTATACGCCCGACGTCAAGCGACCCGGCATGCTGCATGGCGCCATCCTGCGCTCGCCGCACGCCCATGCCGAGATTCGCTCCATTGACGTTTCCGCCGCCGCGGCCTTGCCCGGCGTGCACGCGGTCATCACCGGAATGGATCTGCCCGGCGTCATGTATGTCCACATGTCGAAATGGTCCGATCGCTATCCTTTGGCGCGCAAGAAGGTGCGATTCTTCGGGGAGGAGATCGCAGCAGTCGCCGCCGATACTCCTCAAATCGCTGCCGAAGCGCTCAGACATATCAAGGTCGACTACGCGGTGCTTCCCGCCGTCTTCGAACCGAAAGACGCCTTGCGCCCCGGCGCTCCCTTGATCAACGAGGGTCCCAATCCAACCGGCATCAAGAATGTCGCCATCGAATTCAACCGGAATTTCGCGGACTTCGAGGAGAAACTCGCACAGGCAGCCTTCGTGATCGAGGGAGACTACAGCAATCTCAGTGCGACGCCGATGTGCATGGAAACCAACGGAACCGTGGCGGAGTACGACCCTCAATCCTGCGACCTGACGTTATGGACCTCCACCCAGGCGCCGTTTTTCATACGCAAGGAAATCGCTCACGTCCTGCAGCTGCCGCCGGAAAAGGTGCATGTCCGGCCAGTCGCGGTCGGTGGGGGATTTGGCGGAAAATCCAAGATCTGCGAGCAGGAGGCGATTGCCTCCGCGCTCGCCTGCAAGACCGGGCGGGCGGTTCGGCTGGTGCTCAGCCGCTACGAGGACATGATCTCTGGCAAGATCGACTATGCCAAGACCATGCGGGTCAGGCACGCCGTTGACAAGGAAGGCAACATCCTCGCGCGCTCCACCTCGATCCTTTTCGATAATGGCGCCTATACTGCTTTCGGAGCGGTCTATGTTGCGGCGGCGCGGCAGCGAACCAACAGCCTCTACCGGGTTCAATCGGCGCATTACGACTGCAAGCTGGTCTACACCAACAAGCTGCCAGGCGGGCAGTATCGGGGGATGGGTGCGCCACACATCATCTGGGCGATCGAGGACCAGATCGATCTTATCGCCGACAGGCTCGGCCGTGACCGGATAGACTATCGCATCCAGATCGCCAACAGGCCGGGCGACGTGACGCCGCTTGGCTGGGAAGTGACTAGCTGCGAGCTTGCGCAATGCCTCGAAACGGTACGCGACCGGCTGGATTGGACGGCCAAGCGCCAAGATCGCAAGCCGCTGCGAGGGCTCGGCGTGGCGTCCATGATCCATCCCAGCGCCGGCGTCCTGTATGAAGAGGGCAACTACGCCAATGTTTCCCTGGAAATACAGGAAGACGGGCGCTTGCTCCTCGGCACCATGACGGCGGACGCTGGAACGGGACAGAACACCATTCTCGCTCAATTGTGCGCCGAGGAACTGGGCATCGAACCGGAACTGATCGATGTACGCCATATGGACACCGATTTTGCTCCGATCGATCTTGGTAGCGCGGCCTCGCGGGTGACCTTCGTGTCGGGCAATGCGGCCCGCAAGGCGGCCGAGAACTTCCGGCTCGCGCTGCACAATGGGCTGGCGGCGCTCAAGGGAATCGAGCCGACCGACATCTCCCTTGAGGGGGGCATGGTCAAGCTCGGCCGGCTGAACGAAAAGCCGATGCATCTGGCGGAGGTATTCAAGGCGTGCGGAAACCTGCGCGCGGAGGGGTATTTCCGGACGCCGGCGACCCGGCCGGACGCCGATACCGGTTATGGCAACTACGCGGCCGCCTATTGCTTTGGAGCCCAGGGCTGCGAAGTGGAGGTCGATCCAAACACCGGCAAGGTCAAGATACTCAATTTCGTGGCGGCGCAGGATGTCGGTCGTCCGATCAATCCGAACGCGCTTCGCGGCCAGATCGTGGGCGGAATCATGCAGGGCGTCGGCCTTGCGCTGTTCGAGGAAATGGTCTTCGAGGACGGCCGACCGGTCACCACCAGTTATCTGGATTACAAGGTTCCCCGTTTCGACGACATGCCGCCGATAGAGTTCGTTCCGATTTCCTCGAACGATCCCATCGGGCCATTCGGTGCGAAGGCGGCGGGTGAGCCATCGATCAACGCCACGATTGCCGCTATCGGCAATGCGATTTCGGACGCGGTGGGCGTGCGCATGCGCGACATGCCCTTCACCCCGGAGAAGATTCTCGCCGCGCTTCGCGAGAAGGAAAAGCGCGCCAGGATTGCGACCCGGCCATATTCGCGCCCCAAGAATCTTCACGTCGATGCAGTCCGCCGCCTGTATCCCGGCCTGGTCTTTCCGCTGATGAAGAAATACGGGCCGCGGCTGGCGGGCCCCGAAAAGTCGGCTCCCGTGCCGCAATACAGCATTGCGAGCGATCTTACGCATGCTCTCGAATTGCTGCGGACCGATGGCGCGAAACTGCGCGCTGGCGGAACGGATCTTCACGTCGGAATGAAGCAAGGCATCTATGCGCCCGCGCTCGTCGTCGATATTTCGCGTCTGCCCGAACTCCAGACGATCGGTGAGGTCGAGGGATCGCTCCGTATCGGCGCCGGCGTCAAGCTGAACCGTCTTGCCGCTGACGACGAAGTCGCA
Source organism: Alphaproteobacteria bacterium (assembly GCA_030428345.1). Lineage (GTDB taxonomy): Bacteria > Pseudomonadota > Alphaproteobacteria > Rhizobiales > Rhizobiaceae > BOKV01. The sequence continues at coordinate 9,493 of JAUIBM010000031.1, forward strand.
AGGCGTCTCCCGATCCTGCGGCAGGCGATCAGTTTGATCGCGACCAATCAGGTGCGGAACATGGCGACGGTCGGTGGCGATCTCTGCCAGCAGAAGCGATGCTGGTTCTTTCGCAACGGCGTTCCCTGCTACAAGAACAAGGGAGCGAGCTGCCCTTGCTTCGCGGTATTGGGCGACAACCGGCACCATTCGATCATCGGCGCCGAACGCTGCAACGCTCCTTGTCCCGCTTGTCTTGCGCCCGTGCTGACCGCGCTCGATGCGGTCGCGATCATCGCCGGGCCGAATGGCGCTCGACATGTGAGCATGAACGAGTTCTACAAATGGTCGGGAGAACCGGCCATGTCTTCAGGTGAAATCCTGGTGGCGATCGATATCCCGCAAGCCGCGCAGAAGCGCAGCAGCAGCTTCGCCAAGTTTGCAATGTCCAAGGGGCATTTCGCTGAGGCGTCCGTGGCTGTCAGTTTGGGTGTGGAGAACGGCGTCATCAGCGCCGCGCGGATTGCACTTGGCGCGGTCTCTCCCTTTCCCGAGCGGGCCAAGGAGGCCGAGGCTTCCCTGGTTGGGCGGCAAGCTTCCGCAGAGGTATTCGCCGAGGCGGCGCGCAAGACGGTGATCGGAGCGCTTCCGCTTTCCCGTAACGATCACAAGATCGATCTGGTGGTCGCATTGAGCGAGCAGGCGCTCGAGGCTGCAAGCAGGTTTGCGCCCCACTGACTAGCGCCTGGACTTATCCGGACTTGGCGGACAGGCATTCACTTTGTGATGGTCATTCCGGTTTCGGATGATGCCGGCGATTTGTATCCCAGAGGGGAATGTCGTCGGCGCGGATTGTAGAAGCCGTCGATGTATCGGCCAAGGGTAAATTCGGCGGCTGTTCGGGTCCGGATGGCTTGCAGCCGGATATTCGGACACCAGGTCATGATGACAGCCAGGATGCGGTTCGCCGCAACGCCAGGAGCCGGCAGAAGGCTCGCGCGGCGGCAATGGCTGAAGCCTACGTGCCGTTGCCTTATCCAACGCGCGACGCCTACCAGTTCGACTGGAGCCACGAGATCGTCCTGCTGGCCGGCATGACGGCGACGGTTGCCCACGTCCGGCTCTGCCACAGCCACATGATGTTCGTGCAAGCCTATCCCGCACGAGACGCGGGAGATGGTGATCGACGCCGATGACCGGGCCTTCGCCTTCTTCGGCGACACCTGCACGTGCGGCATCTAGGACAACATGGAGACGGTCTTCGTCGGCAAGGAGCGGCAGTACAATGCTTCTGCTCCCGCTCCCCCGCGTCCCCGCCCCGTTTCCACCGCCAGGGGCGTTTGGTCCTCCAGGCCTCGCAACAGCCATCGGCGCGCCAGCCCGATCCAGTCCTTGTCGAAGCCATCGACCGCGGCCGGCGCTGTTACCTCGAGGTCCTCGACGATGCCTCCGCGAGCATCGCCTTGATCGCAACAGCCGAAGGGAAGAACCGCGGCTGGGTCTCCGGCCAGATGACGCTGGCGTTCAGACCGCCGGATGTCGAGGAGGCCATACGAGCGGGCGCACAGCCGGAGGGGATGACCGTGAAGAAAATGTCTGGGGTGGCGCAGGCGAGAGAGTGGGAGCGGCAGGAGCATTATGGCTGGGACTTTTGAGGGCATTAGATGGTATTCGGCGACTTTCAGAGAGGGTGACAATGACGAAGAGTACCGACCCGAACCGCCCGTCCCAGATCGACGGCATACACCCGGCCCTTTGCAAGTCGCTGGCGGAGAAGGGTTACAGTCAACTCACGCCGGTTCAGTTGGCGATGACGAAAGCAGAGCTTGGTCAAGCCGACCTGCTGGTCTCGGCGCAAACCGGTTCGGGCAAGACGGTCGCCTTCGGCATCGCGATCGCGCCGACACTTCTTGGAAGCAATGAATGTTTTGACGCGGCCGTTACGCCGCTGGGCTTGATCATCGCGCCGACGCGCGAACTTGCGATACAGGTGCAGCGCGAACTCGATTGGCTCTACGCGGAAGCGCAGGTCAGGATCGCCACCTGCGTCGGCGGCATGGACATGCGCAACGAACGCCGCGCGCTCGAACGTGGCGCCCATCTCGTCGTCGGCACGCCTGGACGCCTGCGCGACCACATCACGCGCGGGGCGCTGGACCTGAGCGCCATTCGTGCTGTGGTGCTGGACGAGGCCGACGAAATGCTTGACCTCGGTTTTCGTGACGATCTGGAATTCATCCTTGGCGCGGCGCCACAGGAACGCCGGACGCTGTTGTTCTCGGCGACCGTGCGCCGCGGCATCGCCGAACTGGCCAAGACCGTGCAGAAAAATGCGGTGCGGGTCGAGACGGTCGCGTCATCCGAACAGCATGCCGACATCGAATACCAGCTGATGCTGGTGCGCCGCGACGAGCGCGAACACGCCATCATCAATACGCTTCTCGATTCCGACAGCACCAGCGC